>DATJRY010000016.1 GCA_035504415.1 Candidatus Sulfotelmatobacter sp.
ACCATCAAACCGCCGCGAGCGCCTGCTCGAGATCGGCGATGATGTCGGCGATCGACTCGATGCCGACCGACAGCCGCACCGTGTTGGGCGTGATGCCGCTGAGCTTCTGCTCTTCGGGCGAGAGTTGCTGGTGCGTCGTCGATGCCGGATGGATGACCAGCGACTTCGCGTCGCCGACGTTGGCCAGCAGCGAGAAGAGCTGCAGCCGGTCGATCAGCGCCTGCGCCGCCGCGGCACCGCCGGCGACGCCGAAGGTCACGATCGCGCCCGCGCCCTTGGGCAGGTAGGTTTGCGCCTTGGCGTAGGCCGGATCGCCCGGCAGCCCCGGATACCGCACCCAACGTACCTTCGGGTGCCCGGCCAGGAATTCCGCGACGCGCAGCGCGTTGGCGCTGTGCCGCTCGATCCGCAGCGCCAGCGTCTCGAGGCCCTGGATCAGCAGGAAGGCGTTGAACGGCGAGAGCGCCGCGCCGACGTCGCGCAGCAGCTGCACGCGCGCCTTGAGGATGTACGCGGCCGGCCCGAAGGCGTCGACGTACTTCACCCCGTGATACGACGGATCGGGGTCGGTGAAATCGGGGAAGCGGCCCGAGCCGGCCCAGTCGAAGGTGCCCCCGTCGACGAGGACGCCGCCGATGGTCGTGCCGTGGCCGCCGATGAACTTGGTCGCCGAATGGATGACGATGTCGGCGCCGTGCTCGATCGGGCGCAGCAGATACGGGGTCGCCAGGGTGTTGTCGACCAGCAGCGGGATCTTCGCCGCGTGCGCGACGTCGGCGATCGCGCGCACGTCGAGCACGTCGACCTTCGGGTTGCCGATCGTCTCGGCGAAGACGGCCTTGGTGTTCGGCCGAATCGCGGCCGCGACCGCCGCCGGATCGCTCGCGTCGACCAGCGAGACCTCGATCCCGAAGCGCGGGAGCGTGTGCACGAACGCGTTGTAGGTCCCGCCGTAGAGCGAGGCCGCGCTGACCACGTGATCGCCGGCGCGCGCGATGTTGAGGATGCTGTAGATGACCGCGGCCTGACCGCTGGCCAGACCCAACGCGCCGACGCCGCCTTCGAGCGCGGCCACGCGCTGCTCGAGCACGTCGGTGGTCGGGTTCATGATGCGCGTGTAGATGTTGCCGAACTCTTGCAGCGCGAACAGGCGCGCGGCGTGCGCGGTGTCGTCGAACGTGTACGACGTGGTCTGGTAGATCGGGACGGCCCGCGCGTGCGTCGTCGGATCGCCGTCATGGCCGCCCTGGCTGCCGTGCAGGGCGACGGTGTCGAAACCGCGTTGCGCGGCGGGGTCAAGGGTGCTGCTCATCGTGGGTCTCCTTCACGAATGCGTGGAGCGCGGAGTGGGGTCGGAAAGCAAGCCGGCCCCCGCCGAGAGGCGAGGGCCGGTGCAGAGTGGTCAGCCGCGTGGGCGTCGACGAACTACACCGGTCCTCGCGAGGCGGCACACATCGACATCATCTCCCGGCTGTGGGCGATCATGGGCAGGACGCTAACAGAAACCGCGCCGCTCCGTCAAGCGCCGGGGTCGGCCTCGGGGTCGGGCAGATCGTGGAAGGTCCGCTTGGGGGCCGCCTCTTCGCGCTCGAGGTCGTCCAGGAAGTAATAGACGATCTTGCGGTCGTCGAAGCCCACCTTGGCCAGCTCGCGCCCGCCGATCTCGACCACCTCGTGGATGTGGCCGACCTGGCCCGCATACCGGTAATTGATCGCCGTATAATCAGCCTGGTCGGGTTTCGGGCGCGGAACGACTTTGGTCCCCCGCAGCGGGGTCCGGTGCCGGTGTTCGCTCAAAGGGATTCGCCTGCGGGACGGGGAGAGTCGGGCTTCATGATCATCGAGTACCGCGGAAAGCGCCCCAAGGTGGCGGCCTCGGCCTTCGTCGCACCCACGGCCGTGCTGATCGGCGACGTCGAGATCGGCGAGGAAGCGTCGATTTGGTTCGGCACGGTCATCCGCGGGGACAACGGGCCGATCCGCATCGGCGCGCGCGCCAACGTCCAGGACAACTCGGTGGTCCACGTCAGCGAGCACTGTGAGACGGTCATCGAAGACGACGTCACCGTCGGCCACTGCGCGATCCTCGAAGATTGTCGCATCAAGCGCGGCGCGCTGATCGGCTCGAACGCGGTCATCCTCAACCACGCGACCGTCGGCGAACAGAGCCTGATCGGCGCCGGCTCGGTGGTCGCGGCCGGCGCCGAGATCCCGGATCGCGTCGTCGCGGCCGGCGCGCCCGCCACCGTGAAAAAGAAACTCGAAGGCGAAGCGGTGCGCTGGATCGAGATCGCGGGACCGGAATACGTGCACCTTTCGCGCTCGTACTTGCAGCACGGCATCGGCGATCCCGAGATGCACGAGATCGCCGAGTCCCACGTCGAAGCCTGACCGCGCCGGCGTGCGCTTTTACCGCGCGTTCAGCGCGCGGATGAGCTGGGTGCGGAACGACCAATCGCCGCGCCGGGGCTCGTGATAGATCCAATCGTAGATGCGCCAGCCGGTGGCATGGTGGTGCAGGACGACCGTCAGCGAGCGCGCGAGCGTGCTGGTCGAGCGCAGCCCGACCGCCAGCTCGACCGGGACGCGCGCGGCGGCGCCGGCGATCGTGGCGGCGCCGACGGTCGCGTGAAAGAAGCCGACCTGCGTCCCTGACGCCGGGTCGTAGTCGAGCACCAAGCCGTGCGGCTCGCGGTTGTGCGCCTGGGCGCGTGCGTAGAGCGCGTACGTGGCGGGATCGAGGTACTGCGCGTAGAGGTTCCTGTTCGTCCCCGGTTGGAGTTCGGCGGCGTAGAACGCCGCCACGACCGCGCGCGGTCCCGACGCGGCCGCGGCCGGACAGATCGTCGCGAGCGCGAGCAGCGCGCCGAGCAGCAGCGAGAGGCGTCGTCGCACGGAGAGCATTCGCCCGTTTGCGTCGCTCAGCGTACAAAGGCCTGCGCGGCCGCGGCCGCCGCGAAGGCGGCGAAGATCGCGCCGCTGGCGCCGCCGTCGAGGCTCCGGGTCGACTCGGGATGCCACTGCACCGCCAGCCAGAACGGCGAGGCGAAGCGCGGTTCGAGCGCCTCGACGATGCCGTCGTCGGTGCGGCCGACGACGGCGAGCTCGCGCGCGCAACGGTCGACGGCCTGGTGATGCCGCGCGCCGGTGACCAAATCGGTGGTCCCGACGACGCGCGCGAGCAGACTGTCGGGCAGGATGCGCACGACGTGCTCCTCGATCAGACCGCGTTCGCTGCGGCCGTCGGCGCAGCGTGCGCGATGACGTATCGTCGCGCGCTTGCCGAGCGCGTGGGGCACGTCGGCGATCAGCGTGCCGCCGAAGGCGACGTTGGCGATCTGCAAGCCGCGGCAGATGCACAGCGTCGGCAGCGCGCGCTCGCGCGCGGCTTGGATCAGCGCGACCTCGAGCACGTCGCGCTCGGGATCGGTCTCACCGATCAAATCCGACGGTGACGCCTGATAGGCGGCCGGATCGACGTCGACGCCGCCAGCGACCAGCAGGCCGTCGAAGCGGTCCAGCGAGACCGTCGCCGCGCGCCCGTCGATCCGCACCGGCTCGACGCCCGTCTCGCGCAGTGCGTCCAGGTATTCCGCGACGTCCTCGTCGACGGAGGCGGTGACCACGACCCGCGCGGTGGCCATCGCCGTCGCTAGCGGGCGAAGATCTCGATCGTGTAGTGGTCGGGATCCATCACGAACAGCGCGCGTCCACCCCCGTCGCGATCGTAGATCGCCGTGCCGGCACGGGCGGCGATCGCGTCCAAGGCGGCCATGTCGGCGACCCGCAGCCCCAGCTCCATTTTGGCCCGCTCGGTGGGTGGCGCGTGCTCGAAGACGATGGTGAACTCGCCGAAGGCGATCCGGACGGCGTCCCCCAGGCGGCTCGGCTCGATACCGATGACGTCACGGTAGAACCGCTCGGTCGCGTCGAGATCGGCGACGCCCAGCGTCAGTTGCGCCGGGACGATCCCGGTCGTCGCGTGCATGTTGTCACTCACTCCTAGGGGCCACTGTAGTGCGACTCGTCTCCGTACGGCACGAAGAGCGTATGTTCCGGCTGGAACCGCAATTTGACGGTCCCCACCTTTCCATTTCGGTGCTTTGCGATGATCAATTCAGTCGCATCGGGCTCCGGGGAGGTCTCCTTGTTGTAGTAGACGTCCCGGTACAGGAAGGTCACGATGTCCGCCTCCTGCTCGATCGCGCCCGAGTTGTGCGTGACCACGTCGTCGACGCAGAAGTTGTGGAGGTCCCCGACCGTCAGGTCGTAGACCGGCTCGACCCCTTCCGCCTCGATCGAGACAATGGGCTCCCACAGGACGTCTCCCAACCGCAACGCTTCCGGATCGACGGAAGCCATGGGCGGGGCGTAACCAGCGGCTCCCCTTTGCACGGAAGCCCCCAAGATGACCGGCGACGGATAATGAGCCGGAACAGCGATCGACGACCCGTACGTAAGACGATCGAGCCGCTGCCAGCCGTCAAACGTCAGAAATTTGTGTCCCGCAGTGCATCGAATCGTTCGACCACCGCGCGTGACAACGCGAAAAACCTTCTGCTCGTTTACTCGCCACGCGTGTTCAATTGGTCGCGTTTGGAGACGCAATGTTCGTTCGTCGACTGCCCAGACGTCGAACCGTAAATCTCGTTCCACGATCTCGGCGATCGGAATCCGTTCGCCCGTCTCGGCGTTGATCACGAGAGCGTCGCCGGCCAAGCAGTCGCGCAAATCTGAGAGCATGGGGCGTTTGTCGGCGCGGGTTTCGACGGCGCGGTTGAGCTGGGCGAGGGCCACGATCGGGATCTCGAGGTCCTTGGCCGTCGCCTTGAGCGTGCGGCAGATCTCCGAGAGCTCTTCGTTGCGGTTGACCTGTTTGGCCAGCATCGCGGGGCGCACCAGCTGCAGGTAGTCGATGAACACGACCGAGAGGCCGTGCGCGCTCTTGAGGCGGCGCAGGCGGCTGCGGATCTCGGTAACGGTCACCGAACCGGCGTCGTCGAGATAGATCGGCAGCTCGTGCAGCACGCCCATCGCGTTGCCGATCTTCTCCCAATCGCGGTCGGCGATCGCGCCGCGGCGCAGCTTGGAGGCGTCGAGCTTCGCCTCGGACGAGAGCAGCCGCTCGACCAGCTCCTGCTTCGTCATCTCGAGCGAGAACACGGCGACCGGCTTGCGCTCGTCCTTGGCGGCCGCGACCGCCATGTTGAGCGCCAGCGAGGTCTTGCCCATCGCGGGACGCGCGGCCAGGATCACCAGGTTTCCGGGCTGCCAGCCCGCGGTGTAATCGTCGATGTCGCGGAAGCCGCTGGTGACGCCGGTGCGGTCGCCCTTCTGTTCGTGACGCTGCTCGAGCGATTGGAACACGCCCAGCAGCAGCGAGGGCACCGAGGCGAACTGATTGTGCGCGCTGCGGTTGCCGACTTCGTAGACGGTCTGCTCGGCCTGATCGATCGCCGCCGGCACGTCGTGCTCGGACTCGTAACCCAGGCTGGTGATCTGCGTGCCGGCGTGGATCAGCGAGCGCAACGCCGATTTCTCGCGCACGATGCGCGCGTAGTACTCGGCCGACGCGGCCGTCGGCACGGTGTCCATCAGCGAGCCCAGATACGCGAGACCGCCGACCTTGTCGAGCATCCCGCGCCCGCGCAGCTCTTCGGCCAGCGCGACCTTATCGAGCGGTTCGCCGCGCTCGTAGAGCGCGTACAGCGCGAGATAGATCGACTCGTGCAGCGAGGCGTAGAAGTCCGACGGCTGGACGATCTCGCTGACCGCCGCCATCATCTCCTTGTCGACCAGGATGGAGCCGAGCAGCGCCATCTCCGCCTCGAGGTTGTTGGGCGGGATGCGATCGATCGCGCTGGAGATCGGGGCGACGTTCATCGGGTCCGCCTCGCGCGCGGTCGCGCGCGCACCGCGGCCGGCGGCGCCGGCACGCGCACGCCGAGCGCGGCCAGCGCGGCGAACACGTCGGCCACCGGAACGATCTCGATCCCCTCGGGCGCGGCTTCCAGGTCGCGCGCGTTCTCCTTGGGCAGGATCATCGCGCGCATCCCCGCTTGGCGCGCGGCGTAGAGCTTCTCGACCACGCCGCCGACGGCGCGCACGCTGCCCGCCAGCGACACCTCGCCGGTGACGGCGACGTCCTGCGGCAGCTTCGTCTTGGTCAGCGCGCTGTAGAGCGCGAGGAAGAACGCGAGCCCCGCCGAGGGACCGTCGATGTTGCCGCCGCCGACCACGTTGACGTGCAGGTCCCAGTCGGCCGGATCGATCCCGGCGACCGCGCGCACGACCGAGGCCGCGTTGAAGACCGCGTCGCGCGCCATCGAGCCGGCGGTGTCGTTGAAGCGCACCGTCCCCTTGTGCGCCTCGCGCGCGGGGAAGGCGGCCGCCTCGATCTCGATGATCGAGCCGACGTACTGCAGCACGCCCAGCCCGTGGGCTTTGCCGATCTCCTTGGCCCGGCGCGCGCGCGTCGTCGTGTGCTGCACGATGCGGCCGGCCTGTACGACTTCGAGCACGTCTTGCTCGCGCACGACCGCGCCGCGGCCGTCGATCGCGCGCTCGAGCGCGTGCCCGTAGGCGTCGGCCAGAATCTGCACCGCCTTGCGGCCTTCGATCGTGTACGACGCGATCAGCGCCGGCACGCGTTGTACCACGCGCGCGCCCAAGCGGTGCGCGGCCTCGCGCACGATGCGCGCCACCTGCGTGCCGGTCAGCGGCTCGAAGTAGACGGCGGCGCAGCGCGAGCGAATCGCGGCGTCGATCGCCTCCGGATCGCGCGTGGTTGCGCCGATCAGCACGAAGTCGGCCGGTGCGCCGTCGCGGAAGAGCTTGCGCACGTAGGCCGGCACGTTCGGATCGTGCTCGTCGTAGTAGGACGACTCGAAGGTGACGCGCTTGTCCTCGAGGACCTTAAGCAGGCGCGTCTGCATGGCGGGGTCCATCTCGCCGATCTCGTCGATGAACAGCACGCCGCCGTGCGCTTTCGTCACCAGGCCCAGCTTCGGCTCGGGGACGCCGCCGTCCGCGAAATCGCGCCGGGCACCCTGGTAGATCGGGTCGTGGACACTCCCCAGCAGCGGGTTCGTCGTCTCGCGGTGGTCCCAGCGCAGCGTCGTCCCGGCCGCTTCGACGAACGGCGCGTCGGCGGCGAAGGGGGCGTGCGGGCGCGCCTTGGCCAGCTCGAGCGCCAGCCGCGCCACGGTCGTCTTGCCGACGCCGGGCGGGCCGTAGAGGATGACGTGCTGCGGATACGGCGAGGCCAGCTTGGCCAGCAGCGCCTTGACCGCGGCCTCCTGGCCGACGACCTCGGCCAGCCGCGTCGGCCGCAGCACGTCCAGCGCGGCCCGGGCCAGTTTGCGGCCCTCGAGCCGCTGCAGGTCCGCCAGGCGTTGCTCGGTGGCCGGCGTCTCGGGACCGGCCTCCTCGCGCAAGGCCTCCAGCCGCAGCTCCTTGAGGTACTCCTGATGGCGTTCGACCATCTTGAGGTTGATGCGCGCCTCGAGCTGATCGCCGACCGTGCGCTGCGCGACCAGATCGGCGAGCTTGTCCTCGATCTGCGCGATGACGTGCTTGTACTGCGCCTTGGCGGGACGCACGTCGAGGGTCGGGTCTTCGAAGACCAGGCGCTGGAGCGCCAGCAGGCGATCGGGGATCGCCGCCGAGCGCATCTCCTTGAGGGTGCCGAGCTTCCCGGCGCGCATGACGACCTTCTCGGTCCCCAGCGCCTCGGTGAGGACGCCGTAGAGCGCCGCGATCTCGCGGCGCACCTTCTCGTCCGCGCTGCGGCGCACGCTACTTCAGCGCGACGACCTGGATCGCAGACTTGGCGACGACGTTGTTGCCCAGACGGATCTCCACCGGATACGTCCCGAGCGCCTTGATGCCGTCCTTCATCTCGATCTTGTGACGATCGATGGTGACGCCGAGCTGCTCGTGGATCGCATCGGCCACGTTGGCGTTCGTGACCGTGCCGAACAAACGACCGTTGCCGCCGGCCTTCGCCGCGACGCGCAACGTCATGCCTTCCAGCTGCGTGGCGACTTCCTGCGCGTTGGCGACTTCTTCAGCCTGCTTGCGCTTCTTGGCGTTCTGCTGCTGCTCGAGCTGCTTGATCGCGCCCGGCGTCGCCGGCACGGCGAGCCGCTGCGGCAGCAGGTAGTTGTTCGCGTAACCGTCCTTGACGTCGAGCACCGCCCCGCGGGCGCCCACCGACTTGACGTCGCTGGTGAGAATGACCTTCACGTGACGCGACTCCTACTGGACCACGAACGGCAGCAGTGCGATGATGCGCGCGCGCTTGACGGCGGTCGTCAGCGCTCGCTGATGCGAAGCGCAATTGCCCGAGATGCGGCGCGGGAGGATCTTGCCGCGCTCGCTGATGTACTTGCGCAGGCGCGTGGTGTCTTTGTAGTCGAGCGCGTCGACGCGCTCCATGCAGAACGTGCAGACTTTGCGCTTGGGCCGGCGATCTTTCTTCGCGGCCGCACGCTTGCCTTTGGGAGCAGGCATGTGGTGATTGACCTCGTTGGTGATGTAGGTGGAAAACGGCCGGGATGGTGCCCGGCCCTACATACGTGACCCTGGTGAGAGAGCCACGACCCGCCGCGGCCCGATCCAAGGGACGGGGTCGACGGGAACCGTCCTACTATACAGCACCCCGGGTCGCACGGCTAGGGGGGACGCGCCGGTCGGTGCCCGCGGCGGCGGGCCGCCGGCTGGACGGCCGCCCGCCTTGGCGAACAGCGAGTTCGATGGACTACCGCAAGAAGTACCGGGTCGAGCCGGGCGAGCGCGTCAAGATCAAGCACCTCGATCCGGCCGACACCGGCAAGCACGCGGACGAGGCGGCGGCGCGTCACGTGGCGGCTGCCGACGCCGATCGCCTCGCCAAGCTGCAGGCACGGCTGTGGGCGGAGCAGCGGCGCGCGGTGCTCATCGTCCTCCAGGCGATGGACGCGGGCGGCAAGGACGGTACCGTCGGCCACGTCTTCCGCTCGACGAACCCGGAAGGCGTGTTCGTTCACGCCTTCAAGGTGCCGACCGCCGAGGAGAAGGCGCACGACTTTCTCTGGCGCGAGCACCGGGTCACGCCCGCTCACGGCGAGATCGGGATCTTCAACCGCTCGTATTACGAGGCGGTCCTGGTCGAGCGCGTCCACGATCTCGTCCCGAAGAAAGTCTGGTCCAAGCGGTACGAGCGCATCAACGAGTTCGAGAAGACGCTCGTGCAAAGCGGCACCGTCGTGCTGAAGTTCTTTCTGCACATCAGCCGTGAGGAACAGCTGGCGCGCTTCGGCGCTCGGCTGGACGATCCGCAGAAGCAATGGAAGATCAGCGAGGCCGACTACGCCGAGCGCGAGTACTGGGACGACTACATGGAGGCGTACGAGGACGCCTTCGAGCACTGCAGCACCGAGTCCGCACCCTGGTACCTCGTGCCGGCCAACCACAAGTGGTACCGCGACCTCGTCGTCGGACGCATCCTGGTGGAAACGCTCGACGAGATGGATCCGCGCTTTCCCGCGCCGACCGTCGATCTGGACGAGATTCGCCGCCGCTTTCACGCGGCGGCGCAGAAGGCGGACTAGGCCGCGGGCAGGGCGTCGACGCGCGGGTAGAGGTCGTTGTCCTCCGCGTCGATGCGCTGGATCAGCGCCTCGAGCACGTCGCGCGTCTCGCTGGCGAAGCGTTCGCGGTCGCGCTCGATCGCGCCGTAGACCTTCCAGGTCTCGAAGAACGAGGTGAAGCCGCGCGAGATCGAATCCAGCGTGTCGCGGTACCGGACCGCGGTCGCGCGCATCGACGCGTCGGCGTGCGCGGTCAGCCGCGGGTACAGCGAGCTCTGCGCGGTCGTGAAGTGGATCGCCACCGTCGAGGCCAAGCGCGAGAGCGAGATACGCAGCTCCGAAGCGCCTTTTTCACCGTACATGCCGTCGGTCAGCTCTTTGACTTGACGGCGGATCATCGCGTGTTGTTGCCGGTACAGAAGGGTGTACATCACTGTCCTCGCTTGCGCTTCTCGTCACCCTCGGCATCCACTCTAGCAAGCGTACATTCGCCCGGCAAGGCATGCTTGGCCAGGTTATCGTTCGCTGACGGCCACGTTATCGTAAAGCTAGTCCAGCTTGACGGCGGCGCGCACCGCCCGCTCGCGAAGCGGGTCCGGCAAGATGGCGATGACGCTGCCGGCGCGGGCCGACCCGCCGACCAAATACTTCGCGCGCGGCTTGCGATCGGTCAACGCGCGCAGGATGGCGGCGCTGACGCGCTCGACCGGCATCCCGGTTCGCTCTTGCTCCGCGGTCGACGCGAACAGGTTCTCGAGCTGCGGCCCGTAGTGCGCGATCGCGAGCGGCGGCAGCGCGTCGAGCACCGCTTGGCGCGACGCGCGCGCCTTCTCCCAGATCGGCGTCTTCACCGAGCCCGGTTCGATCAGCGAGACCTGGACGCCGGCGGCGCGCAGCTCGAGCCGCAACGCGTCGCTCAGCGCGCGCAGCGCGAACTTCGATGCGCTGTACGGGCCGACGAACGGGACCGCGAGCCGGCCGGAGATCGAGCCGACGAACACCAGCCTCCCGTGCGTCTCGCGCAAGAACGGCAGGAACGCCTGCGTCACCGCCATCGCGCCGATGACGTTGATCTCGAGCTGACGGCGCAGCGTGTCGAGCGGCAGGTACTCGAGCGGTCCGCCCAGCGCGACGCCGGCGTTGTTGACCACACCGTACAACGGCAGGGCCGCCGTCCGCACCTGGTCCGCCGCCGCCGCGATCGCCGCGCGATCGGTGACGTCGAAGACCAGCGGACGGATCCGCTCGTCGAGCGCGCCCAAGCGGTGCGCGTCGACTTGTCCGCGCACGACCGCGTACGCGACGAAGCCGCGGCGAACCAGCTCCTCGACGGTCGCCAGACCGATGCCCGTCGACGCCCCGGTGACCAGGACCGCGCGCTCGCTCATCTCTCTGCGGCCGCCTGTGCCGCGGCACGCGCCTCGCGAATCGGCTGGTTGAGCCGCCGCTGCACGCGCGCGTCGCCGAACACCAAATCGGTGAAGTGCGGCGAGAGCTTGAAGAACAACAGCGCAAGCAGGTACCGGCGCGGTACGATCACGCGCCGGCGCGGCCGGCGGACGGCCCGCACGATCGCGCGCGCGACGATGTCGGGACTGGGGAGTTTCGTCATCCCGACGTTCATCGGCGTATCGACGAAGCCGGGCTCGATCAGGGTGACGCCGATCCCCTCGCTGCGCAGCTCGCGCCGCACCGAGTCGGTCAGCCCGCGCAAACCGAACTTCGAGCCCGAGTAGATGCCCATGATCGCGATCTCGCCGGCGATCGAGCCGACGTTGATGATCGCGCCGCTGCGCTGTGCGCGCATCGCCGGCAGCACCGCGTGCATCGTGCGCGCCGCGCCCAGCAGGTTCACCGCCAGCACGCGCTCGATCTCGGCGTCGGTCGCTTCGGCCAGCGAGGGCCCGGCGCTGACCCCGGCGATGTTCGCCAGCACGTCGATCCGCCCGAAGGCGGCCAGCGTCGCGTCCACCAGGGCGTCGATCTGTTCGCGGCGGGTGATGTCGGTGGGGACGACCCGCACCCAGTCGCCGTACGGCACGAGCTCGGCGGCCAGCGCCGCCAGCAGCTCGTCGTCCGGCGCGGCCAAGACGACGCGCATGCCCGCGGCGAGGAACGCGCGGACGGTGGCGGCGCCGATCCCGCCCGACGCGCCTGCGACGATGGCGACGCGATCTATCAGCGACACGCCCTCCTCGTTGTCAGCGCCGGGGAGGTCGACCTGCCTGCCCGGAAGAGACGCCCATGCTCGACGCCCCGCGCGATCACCACCGGCGTTGGCTTCTGCTCGTCCTGCGGGGCGCGATCACCGTCCTGGCCGGGATCGCGGCCCTCGAGTTCTCCGCTGCCTTCGGGCGCAGCGTGCTGGGCAGCTACCTCGCGGCCGACGCCGCGCTCTCGCTGGCGCTCGCCGTCGCCGCACCCCACGCCATGTGGCGCTCGCGCGCCCTGTTCGCGGGCGACGGCTTCCTGGGCGCGATCGCGGCCGGGATGGTCTTCGCCTGGGCGCCCGGGTCGCCGGCGGTGCTGATCATCATCGCGGCGTGGGCGATCGGCACCGGCGTGCTCGAGATCCTGGCCGCCGTGCTGGTCCCGCAGCTGCCGCTGCTGGCCTGGGGCGTGGCGCTGCTCGGCCTGGGGTCGGTCATCTTCGGGCTGATCGTGTTCGACTGGGTCGATCTCGCGATCGTCGGCGTGCTCTACGTCTTCGGCGTGTACGCGGTGCTGGCCGGCCTGCTGCTGGCGATCTTCGGCGTCATGCTCTACCGCGACGTGCGGACGCGCCGCCGCTGACGCCGGAACTCTCACTCCCTCGCTCGCTTCTTCCGTGAGGTGATAGGTTGCCGTCATGATGCCGCGGGTCGCCGACGTCGACGCGCTCGCCCAACTGCTGCGCGAAACCGAAGACCATCACGCCGCGTTCGAGCGCGTCGCGCCCAAGCACGAGTGGTCGGACTTTTACGCGGCATACATCTGGGCGCGCCAGCACGGCAGCAGCCCCGACGACGCCGCGGCGGCCGCCGAGCGCTACATGGCGGAGGTCAAGCACGTCGTCGTCCCCGGCTGACGACGCGCGCGCCGACCCCGCTCACCACACCGTGCAGACGGGTTTGGGCGGTTTGGGACAGTCGAAGGCGGTGTACCACTCGGGCACGTTGGCGACGGTCTGCTCGACGCGATCCTTCGGGAGCGGGTGCGGATCGGTCAGCGCCTGCGTGCGCGCCGCCTCGGGCCGCACGCTCTCCGCCCACGACTGCGCGAACGCCAAGAAGTAGCGCTGCTCGGGCGTGAAGCCGTCCACCTTTTCGCGCGCACCGGTGCCGAGCGAATCTTCCAGCGCGCGATAGCCGATGACGGTACCGCCGAGGTCCGCGATCGCTTCGCCGGCGACGAGCTTTCCTTGGTAGTGCACGTCGCCGATCGCGACGGTGCGATCGAACTGGCGGATCACGCAGTCGGCGCGGGTATCGAAGTTGGCCAGGTCTTTCGGCGTCCACCAGTTGCGCACGTTGCCGTGCAGGTCGAACTTGTGGCCCTCGTCGTCGAAGCCGTGCGTCATCTCGTGACCGACCGTGCCGGCTCCGGTCGCGCCGAGGTTGGCCGCGTCGTCGGCCGCCGGGTCGAAGAACGGTCGCTGCAGCTGCGCCGCCGGCAGCACGATCTCGTTGCGCTGGATGTCGTCGTAGGCGTTGACGGTCTGCGGCGTCATGTCCCACTCGCTGCGATCGAGCGGGCGGCCGATCTTGTGCACCTGGTAGCCGTGATCGAAGACCCGGCCGGCCTCGACGTCGACCAGATACGTGCCGGGCGTGACGACGTAGCCGCGGTAGCTGCGCCAGCGGTCGGGATAGCCGACCTTGAGTCCCATCGCATCGAGCTTGGCCAGCGCGTACCGCTTCGTCGGCGGCGTCATCCAGGTCAGCGCCGCCAGCTCGGCGCGGTAGGCGCGCTTGATGCGCAGCGTCATGTCGAGCGCGCGCTGCTTGGCCGCCGGCGAGAACGCGGCCGCGACGTAGGCTTGCCCGACCGCCATGCCCAGGTACGTGTTCGCGACCTCGACGCAGCGCTTCCAGCGCGGCAGCTGCGCGGTCGTGCCGTTCAGGATGCGGCCCCGGAAGGCGAAGTTCTCGTCGTCGAAGCGCTTGGGCAACGTCGTCGCGTAGGCGTCGAGCAGACGCCAGCGCAAGTACGCGCGCCAGGTGGCCAGCGGCGCCGCCGCCAGCTGCTGGTCGAAGGCGCGCAAGAAGCGCGGCTCGGCGACGTTGATGATCCCGCCGATCGGCACGTCGGTCGCCCGCAGGTACGGCACGAAGGCGAAGTGCGGGAGCAGCGTCGCCACCGCGGGCGCGCGCAGCGGATGATAGACGGCGGCCGGGTCGCGCAGGTCGGCGATCGGCAGCGACCCGCTCGCCAACCGCGTCTCGAAGGCCATGACCGCGGTCGCGTCGGCCGCCGCGGACGCATCCCCCGCCAGCGCCAGCATGCGGCGCACGTGCACGACGTACTGCGCGCGTAGCGCGCGCGACGCCTCGTCGGTGCGCAGGTAGTAGTCGCGCTCGGGCAACCCGATGCCGCTCTGATCGATCTCGGCGATGACCGAGCTGCTGTTCTTGAAATCCTGCGTCGGCGAGAGCGAGAAACCGGCGTCGACCCCGATCAGGTGCAGGTGCGCGATCTCCGCCGTCAACGCGGCGCGCGAGCGCAGCGCGTCGATGCGCGCCAGCTCCGGCGCGAGCGGACGCAGCCCGAGCCGCTCGATCGCCACCGCGTCCATGCAGCTGCCGTAGAGCGTGCCGATCTGCTGCGAGACGCTGCCGGCCGGCCCGGGATTCTTCTGCGCGCGTTCGAGCGTCGCGCGCACGACCTCGCGGGTTTGATCGACCAACGCCTCGATGTAGCCGTACTCGGAGTACGCGGCCGGGATGGGGTGGGCTTTGCGATACCCGCCGGTCGCGAAGTCGAAGAAATGCGTGCAGACGTTGGCGGTGCGATCGAGCGCGGAGGGATCGAACGGCTCGGGCAGCGCGTCGTCGGCTCGCGCGTGCTGGTGAGTGCTCGCGATCGCCAGCCCGGCGAAGAGTGCGACGGCGCCGGCGAGGCGCAAGGCCGCGGGAAACAGCCGCATCGAGAACCTCCGAAGGAAATAGTTCTCGGCCGTTCCGCGGACCGGACATTTGCCCCTTTGCGGTCGGCGGTTTACCAGAGCGTTTCGCGCGCCCGAACCGGCCAGTCGCGGTCGTACGCTTCGCCGCCGACGCGACCGGTGCTGAGCTCGGCCAAGATCGCACCCGGACTGGGCAACGCCGCCGGATCGGCGTAGCGGTCGGGATTCCACAGCTCCGAACGCACGATCGCGCGTGCGCACTGGAAGTACACGGCCTCGACGAGCACGACGACGACCGAACGCGGTGCTCGCTCCGCGACGGCGAACGACGCCAGCAGTGCCGGGTCGATGCTGACCTGCGCGCGGCCGTTGACGCGCAGCGTCGTTCCCGAGCCGGGCAGCAAGAACAAGAGCGCGACGCGCGGATCGCGCACGATGTTGCGCAGCGAGTCGACGCGGTTGTTGCCGCGGCGGTCGGGCAGCAGCAGCGTCGTCTCGTCCCGCACGCGCACGAAACCCGGACGGTCGCCGCGCGGCGAGCAGTCGAGCCCTTCGGGACCGCTGGTGGCGAGCACCGCGAACGGTGAAGCTTCGATCAGCGCGCGGTACGCCGGCGTCACGCGATCGACTTCCTTGACGATCGACGCCTCGGCAGGCGTGCCGTAGAGGCGCTCGAGCACCGCGATGTCCGTCACGATCGACATCTTTCGCCGCTTCGGTGAAAGCGGGGCAATCCATTCGCGTCTCGGGGCCGTTCTGCTCGACGGATTCACACCACCGAAGGAGTCATTCACCTCATGATCAACCGCATCACCGCGCTCGCGGCGACGCTTCTGCTGGGCGTCGCGGCGCCGGCCATGGCACAATCTTCGATGTCGGGCTCGATGAGCTCGATGCACGACCCGATGGTCGGCGGCGCGCCGATGTACGCCTCGAAGAACATCGTGCAGAACGCCGTCAACTCGAAGGATCACACGACCCTGGTCGCGCTGGTCAAGAAGGCCGGCCTGGTCGACACGCTCGAGGGTCCGGGCCCGTTCACCGTCATCGCGCCGACCAACGAAGCGTTCGCGAAGCTGCCGAAGGCGACGGTCGACAAGGTCACCTCGGATCCGGCGCTGCTCAAGAAAGTGCTCACCTATCACGTGCTCGCCGGCCGCGTCACTGCCGCCGACATCGCCGCGAAGATCAAGGCCGGCGACGGCAAGGCCGAGCTGATGACGCTCGAAGGTGAGCCGATCACCGCGACGATGAGCGGCCAGGATATCGCGCTCAGCGGCAAGGGCGGCGGCACGGCGATCGTCACGATCCCCAACGTCTACCAGTCGAACGGCATCATCCACGTCGTGAACGGCGTCCTCATCCCCTAAACGCGCCGCCGCGTCACGGGATACCGACGACCCACCGCTGCGCGCATCGGCCCGATTTCCCTATCGGTCCGAAGCGCCCTCGGCGGTCGCGAGCTAGCGCGCGGGCGGCCTGGGTGTCGGCGGCGGGGCGGGGAACGTCGGCATCGGCGGCACGGGTGCCGCGTACGGAAACGGCGGCGCCGGTACGGCCGGCAAGGACGGCATCATCACGGGCAAGAGCGAGGTAACGCTCTGGTAGCCGTCCGGCGGGGCGAAGTCCGATTCCGGCGGCACCTCGTACGAGACGTCGTCGGCGACGAAGACGGCGCGCGCGGTCATCGCCGGGATCGGCAGGGCCGGAATCAGCGGCCCGTTGGGAATCTGCATGGGCTTGGTCGTGCCCGCCGGATGGCCCAAGTCGAGCTCCGCGCCCAGCGGGACGAGATACGAGTTCTGCGCCAACTGCAGCTTGCCGCCGACGTGCACGGCCAGACCGAGCCCACGCAGCTGCGCGTCGAAGTCGAAGCTGATGTCATCGGTCGGGATCCCGTGCACGCTCGAACGGCCGGTCAGGTGGAACGAGAACCCGAACGTCTCGAACATCGCCAGCGGCGAGCCGTGCAGTGCGCCCGGGGTGTTCGGGGTGCTCGGGGTGCGTTGCGCGTGATATCGCTTCGACTCCGCGCTCCACACGACCGCACGGTGCGTCAGCGGATCGACCACGAGCACCGCACTGTGAACCGCCGTGCCCGGCACGGGCGCGGCGCCCGTCGCGCCGGGTTCACCGGCGAAGTCGAGCCGCACCTCACGACCGCGTCGCTCCAGGGCCACCCGCAAGCGCATCGGCGGCCCGCCGGGTTGGCCCGTCACCACGAGGTGACCGTGCACGGTGTAGCCGATCGGCGGAGGCGTCGGCGTCGCGAGCGGTTCGGGGACGATCCCCGGTGCCGCCGTCGGCGGCGAGGTCTGCGCGAGCGCGTCCAGCGGCACGGCCGCGAGCGCCGGGACGAACACGAGTAACGCAACGCGACGCCACATGCGAGCGGCCATTTGCTTTCGGCGCGCTCGCGACCTTGGCCGGCTACGGATATCGCTAGCCCGGCTCCATCCCTTTGGCGCGGATCGTCGCCGCGTTCGCTGGGTCGGCGAGAAAACGCAGCAGCGACGCGCCGGCGGCGCGCTTGGTGCTTCCGGCCGCGAGCGCTCCGACGAACGGCGTGTCGTGCTGCAACGCCGGCGGGAACGGCACGACCGCCACGCCCGCGACCGGAAGCAGCTCGCTCATCTGTTGCGCCGCCAACGCGGCGCGGCCGCTCGCGACCAGCTCCGCGGTGCGTCCGCCTTGCAGCACCGTCGCCTTCGCCTTGACCTGATCGGCGATGCCGAGCCGCTCGCACAGCGAGATGAAGTAGAGTCCGCTCGCGCCCGCGGTCGTATAGGCGACCGAACGGGCCGCCAAGATCGTGCGCCGGAAGGCGTCGACGTCGTGCACGTCGGGTGCCGGCGTACCGGCTTTGTAGGCCAGGCCGATGCCCGAGCGCGCCAGCACGACGCGCGTCGGGCCGTCGACCTCGACGCCGGCGACCGCGCGGTCCATCGCGTCGCCGGGCAGGATCGCGACGTCGAACGGCTCGCCGCCGGCGATCCGCCGCAGCAGCAGATTTCCCACGTCGTAGTACACGACCAGCGTGTTGCCGGTCTGCTTCTGGTAGGCGGGCGCGAGCGCGTTGATCACTTCGGACATGCCGAACGAGCTGAGCACGGTGATCGTCGCCGCGCCGGCGGCCGAGGGCAGGAGCACGGCCGCGAGCCCGAGGACGAGCGGCGCGATCGTCGAGCGGAGAGAACGCATCCTCCCCAGCCTACCACGGCCGCGGCGAGCAGGGCACACGCCACGAGAAGCACGAGAAAGAGGCGGAGCGTCGGCACGACGAGCGTCGCGTCGCGGAGAGGAGAGCAGCATGGCCGTTTCGAGCATGGGCGTCGGCTCCGGCGCCATCGGCGCCGAGATACGCGCCACCAGCATCGGGGCCGCGATTCGGCGCGCCGCGCTGCGCACGCCCGACCGGGTGGCGCTGCGTTTCGGCGAGCGCAGTTGGACGTACGCCGCGCTCGACCAGGCGGTGAACCGCCTCGCGCGGCGGCTGCTGGCGCTCGGACTGGAGCCGGGAGACCGGCTCGCCGCCTACGGCCGCAACTCCGACGGCTATCTGTTCACCTGGCTGGCCTGCACCCGCGCCGGCGTCATCCACGTACCGATCAACTACGCGCTGCGGCCCGACGAGCTGGGCTACATCGTCCGGCAGTCCGGCGCACGCGGGATCGTGCACGACCTCGCGTTGGCCGCGAACGTCCTGGCCAGCGCCGATGCCGCCGCGTTGCCGCTGCGCGGGCACTTCGCGGGCCCGGGGGCCGGTTTCGACGTCGTCGGCGTCGTCCTCGACGCCGGCGCCGACGCCGCTCCGATCGAGATCCACAACGACGAGCGCATCGCGCAGATCCTCTACACCTCGGGCACGACCGCGGAACCCAAGGGCGCGGCCCTCACGCACGATGCGTTCCTCGCGCAATACGCCAGCTGCATCGCGAACGCCGACATCGCCGAAGCGGACCGTTCGCTGCACGCGCTGCCGCTCTACCACTCCGGCGAGATGCACGTCTTCTTGATGCCGCATCTGCTGCTGGGTGCCAGCACGATGCTGATCGAAGCGCCCGAACCGGCGCTCGTGCTGCGGCTGATCGAAGAGCATCGCATCAGCGGCTTCTTCGCGCCGCCGACGGTTTGGATCTCGCTGCTGCGCCATCCCGATTTCGACCGCCGCGACCTGAGCAGCATGCGCAAGATCTGGTACGGCGCCTCGATCATGCCGGTCCCGGTGCTGCACGAGCTGCGCGCGCGGCTGCCCGAAGCGCGCGTGTACAACATGTACGGGCAAAGCGAGATCGGTCCGCTGGCGACGGTCTTGCGCCCGGAGGAGCACGACGAGCGGCCGGCGTCGTGCGGGCGGCCGGTGCTCAACGTCGAGACGCGCGTCGTCGACGAGGAGATGCGCGACGTGCCGCCGCGCGTCAACGGCGAGATCGTCCACCGCTCGCCGCAGTTGCTGCTGCGCTACTGGAACAAGCCCGACGAAACGCAAGCCGCCTTCGCCGGCGGCTGGTTCCACTCGGGCGACGTCGCCTGGCGCGACGAGGAGGGCTTTCTCTACATCGTCGACCGGGTCAAGGACATCATCAACACCGGCGGCGTGGTCGTCTCCGGGCGCGAGGTCGAGGAGGCCCTCTTCACGCACCCGGCCGTCTACGAGGTCGCCGTCATCGCGCTGCCCGACCCGAAGTGGATCGAGGCGGTCACGGCGATCGTCGTCCTGCGGCCCCAGACCCAGGCCACCGCGGACGAGCTGATCGAGCACGCGCGAGCGACCTTGGCGCCCTTCAAGGTCCCCAAGCGCGTCTTCTTCGCGGATGCCTTGCCGCGCAACACCGCCGGCAAGCTGCTCAAGCGGGAGCTGCGCCGGACGTACGCCGAGGCGGCCGACTGACGCCGCCGCGACGGAACGGCGACGATCCGTCCGCTACGCTGTCCCTCGACACCCCCAATGCCGTTCTCGAGGGACCGCCATGCACTCGATCCTGCAGGTCAGCCCGAGCCGCCCGCCGCTGCGGGCCGCCGATGCCTTCAACGCCGCGCTGGCGCGGTATCGTGGCGAGCTGCACGTGTACGGTTACCGCTTGCTCGGGTCGTTCGCCGACGCGGAAGCCGTGGTCGGCGAGACGCTGGTCCGGATGCAGCGCGAGCGCGACTACGCCCGCGAGCGCGCCGCGCTCCAGCGCCGCCTCTACGGCATCGCCACCGAAGCGGCGTTGGACTTCCTGCGCGCCAACGACCGGCGCACGGGGAGCGGCGCGAGCATCGCGGACATGCTCTGGCTGCAGCCCTACCCGGACCGGCTGCTCGACGCGGTCGAGCGCGCGCTCCCCGACGCCGCGGGCATCGCCCGCTCCACGATCGATCTGACCTTCCTGGGCACGCTGCAGCTGCTCACGCTGCGGCAACGCGCGGTGCTCGTGCTGCGCAGCATCCACGGCTGGAGCGCGGCCGACACGGCGGCGACACTGGGAATGACCGTCACCGCCGTCAACAGCGCGCTCCAGCGCGCGCGTGCCGCCTTACGCGACCGGCGCAACGGGGGCGAGACGTTGCCCGATCGCACGACGGACGACGAACGCGCGACCGTGGACCGCTGGATCATGCTGCGCCGCGAAGCCGACTCGGTGCGCGCGAACGGCATCGGCGAGTGGGTGCGCGTGCCGACCGATGCGAACCGGCAACCCGCGCTCGCCAATTACGTCCGGCGCGGCAACGCGGTCGAGTACACGGCGCACGGGCTCGACGTCCTGCGCGTCGCGCGCGACCGGGTCGTCGAGGTGGTCAGCTTCCCGCCGCGCGTGTTCGCGTGGTTCGAGCTACCCGCGGCGCTGCCGGTCAGGCGGCGTTGAGGCGATCGGCCAGCGCGTAGAGCTCGTTGTCCTCGAGATCCATGCGCCGCACCAGCGAGTCGATGATGACGCGCAGCTCGGCCTGGTAGCCGGCAGGATCCGACGCGATGGAACCTTCCTTGGTCCAGCGCTGATAGAACCGGTCGAAACGCTCGCTGAACTCGCTCATGCTCATCTGGAACTGGGCGGCCTTGATGCGCACTTCGGCCGAACCGTGGGTGAGCAGGTGCGGGTAGAGCGACTCGTCCTCGCCCTTGAGGTGCATCTTCAGCGAGCCGGCCAGACGCGCCAGCAGCAGGGTGTGCGCCGACTCCGTCGTCGCGTGCAGCATCATCTCCGCGTGGTGCCGCAGCCGTTCGTGTTGTCCGCGATACATGTGCGTCGCATTGAAACCCATGAGCGTTCTCCCTCGTGGAGCGATGGGCCGGTCCAACCGGCCGAGTGGTCTCCCACTTCCTCCAAGTAACGGCAGGAGAGGCGCTCGATTACGTAGCCCCTCCGTCAACTTTCAGCGAAGAGGCCGACACGCGAACTTTACACTCGTCTACACGGGCGCCGCTTGCGGCAGCGACGCCAGGTACTGGTGCACGAACGCGATCGTCATGCTGCCCTCGCCGACCCCCGCTGCCACGCGCTTGACCGAACCGTGACGAACGTCGCCCGCGGCGAAGATGCCCGGTACGCTGCTCTCGAGCAGGAACGGGTCGCGCACGTTGGGCCAGTCGCGATGCTCGGACTCGAGCAGGTCGCGCACGTCGCGGCCGGTGCAGACGTAGCCGCGTTCGTCGCGGATGACCTCGGTCGGCAGCCAGTCGGTGTACGCGTCGGCGCCGATGAAGACGAAGACCGCGTCGACGGCCCAGTGCTCGACCGAGCCGTCGCGCGGATCGCGCACGTCGATCCCTTCGAGGTGCTCGCGGCCGTAGACGGCGACGATCTCGCCGAAGGTGCGGATCTCGATGTTGTCGCGCGTCGCGAGCTCTTCGATCAGGTAGTGCGACATCGAGGCGTTGAGCGAGGCGCCGCGGATGAGCACCGTCACCTTGCGCGCGTAGCCCGAGAAGAACATCGCGGCCTGTCCCGCCGAGTTCCCCCCGCCGACCAGGACGACGTCGCGTCCGGTCGTCGTGCTGGCCTCGCTGCGCGCGGCACCGTAGAACAC
The DNA here is from genome assembly GCA_035504415.1 of Candidatus Sulfotelmatobacter sp. NCBI lineage: Bacteria > Pseudomonadati > Acidobacteriota > Terriglobia > Terriglobales > Candidatus Korobacteraceae > Candidatus Sulfotelmatobacter > Candidatus Sulfotelmatobacter sp. Next base: position 21,688 of record DATJRY010000016.1, read on the forward strand.
GCCGGTCCCCAAGAAGCGATCGATGTCGGGGACCTGCAGCTTGCGATAGGAGACCCCCGTTGCCAGGACGACCGCGTGTGACTGCACGCTGACGTCACCGTCCAGCTCGATGGTGTGGAGCGGGGAGCCGGGCAGGATGCGCTGCGCGGCCCGCGCGACGATGATCTCGGCGCCCAGCCGCTCCGCCTGCGTGCGCGCACGGTCGGCCAAGTCGTCGCCGGAGAGGCCGGACGGGAAGCCGAGATAGTTCTCGATGCGCGACGAGGTGCCGGCTTGTCCGCCGGTCGCGAAGTTCTCGATCAGCAGCGTGCGCAGCCCTTCCGACGCACCGTAGACCGCCGCCGCCAGACCGGCCGGACCGCCGCCGACGATCGTGACGTCGTACTCGGCATGGTCCGGATCGGTTTGCAGGCCGAGCGCTTGCGCCATTTGACGCGGCGAGGGACAGCTGAGCTTGGTGCCGTCGGGCAGGATCAGCATCGGCAACTGGTCGCGCGGGATGTCGCCGTAGCGCGTGCACGCACCGTCGGCCGGGTCGAACCACTCGAATGCGATCCGATTGCGCGCCAGAAAATCGCGCACGTCGTGACAGCGCTCGTCGTAGCGGCTGCCCAGCACGATCGGCGGCGCCGGCGCCGCCGACGTCTCCTCGCTCACGCCCTGCGTGCGCTGCGAGACCACCTCGAGGATCTGCTCGCGGACGCCGTCGACGACGCGCAGCAGCCAGCGGAAGTCTTGCGCCTCGAGCCGCAGCAGGCGCGTCGGCTCCAGCGTGCGCGCACTGACGAAGAACGACGTCCCGAGCAGGATCGGCGTCTCGCCGACGTACTCGCCCGGTCCGCGCTCGGCCAGCTGCACCACCGTGGAACCGTAGCGCTTGAGGATCTCCATGCGGCCGTCGAGCACGACGTAGAACGCCGGCGTCTCACCTTCGCCGACGAAATACTCGTTGGCCCGCAAGCGGATGTCGGCGGCGTTGGCCGCCACCCGCGAGGCGGCGGGGTCGGGCAAGCCCGCGAACAGCGGGATCCGGCGGACGTCCTGGACCGTGATCATGGTCGTCTGATTCTGCGCCGGGCCGGGGCCGCTTGCAAGCCCGTCGCGGGCCCGCGGCGCGTCTCAGTGCGCGACGATCGCGTCCGCGTCGAGCGAGTGATCGGGTTGCGCGACGCCGCGCACGTCGACGAGCATTCCGGGGGTCAGCGTCGTCCCGCGCGGATCGATGACGGTGCCCTGGTGCAGGTGAACCGTGCGGTAGACGTTCGGCGCGGTCTCGAGCTGCAAGTCGAAGCGGTGGAAATAGGTCACGCGCCCGTGCGCCGTGTTGCCGTCGGTCGTTTGAAGCAACCCACCGGCCGCCTGGATGAGGCTCTGCACCCAGGGATTGTTCTGCACTTGCGGCGGAATCGATGGCAGCGACTGGGCGGACGCCACGGCGGCGCCTCCGGCCCACAGCGCCGTTGCGAGGAAGAAAAACCGAGCCGTCATATCGTCCGCAACGAAGCGCGCCTCGCGAACGTCGCGTTGGCAGTCTTCACGGCTGACGCGCAGCCGGACCCGTGCGGCCGTTCATCGTGCGCAAGCCGTCCGCCGAGATGCCCGCGCGCCCCGGAGCGCTTGATGCGCGGCCGCGGGCTGACGGCGTACGATCCGAACTACATCCGCGCCATTTCTACCGGCTCGGCTGCGCGTACATCACCTGCAAGGCCGCGGGTAATTGGCCGCAGCCGGACGAAGCGGTCCCGGCACGCTGCCCAGGCATGGCGCATGACGCCGACGTGAACGCGCACCATCCGCAAGTCGACGCCGACTACGCGTGGGCGGGTTCGTCGGGTGCGGCGACGCGATGATCCAAGCCTTCACCTTCGGAAAGGTCTCGTGCGCAAGATACCTCCGGGCGTCGGTCCGAAACACTCGCAGGTCGTCGTCTTGTTCGGCGCGACCGGCGATCTCGCGCGGCGCAAGCTGCTGCCGGGACTCTTCCGGCTGTGCAGCATGGGGTTCGTGCCCGGCTGCCGCATCGTCGGCGTTTCGCTCGACGAGCTCGACGTCGAGGGCTTCCGCGCGCTGGCGCGCGCCGCGCTCGACCAGTTCGCGACCCATCCGGTCACCGACGGCGACTGGAAGATCTTCTCGGACAACCTCGACTACGTGCCGCTCTCGGCCGGCGCGCAAGCGCTGCACGACGCGGTCGAGCGCGCCGAAGCGCGCCTGGGCGGCGAGGCCCACCGGCTGCACTACTTGAGCGTGCCGCCGAACGCGGCGCTGGCGGCGGTGCAGATGCTCGGCGCCGCCGACCTGGTGGCGCGCTCGCGCGTGATCATGGAGAAGCCGTTCGGCACCGATCTCGCCAGCGCGGTCGCGCTGAACGCGAAGCTGCACGAGGTCTTCGACGAGCAGCAGATCTTCCGCATCGATCATTTCCTGGGCAAGGAGCCGGCGCAGAACATCCTGGCCTTCCGCTTCGCCAACGGTCTGTTCGAGCCGATCTGGAACCGCAACTTCATCGATCACGTGCAGATCGACGTCCCCGAGACGCTGGGCTTGGACAAGCGCGCCGCGTTCTACGAGTCGACCGGCGCGTTCCGCGACATGGTCGTCACGCACTTGTTCCAGATCCTCGGCTTCATGGCGATGGAGCCGCCGACCTCACTCGAGCCGGGGCCGATCGGCGAAGAGAAGAACAAGGTCTTCCGCAGCATGGTGCCGCTCGACCCGCGCGACGTCGTGCGCGGGCAGTACGTCGGCTATCGCCACGAAGAGGGGGTCGATCCCGAGTCCGACGTCGAGACGTTCGTCGCGCTCAAGTGCAGCATCGACAACTGGCGCTGGGCCGGCGTGCCGTTCTTCTTGCGCACCGGCAAGCGGCTCGCCGAGGGCCAGCGCATCATCTCGATCGCCTTTCGCGAGCCGCCCAAGACGATGTTCCCGGTCGGCTCGGGCGTCGGCTCGCAAGGCCCCGATCACCTGACCTTCGATTTGGCCGACGCCTCGAAGATGTCGCTCTCGTTCTACGGCAAGCGGCCCGGCCCCGGAATGCGGCTGGACAAGCTGAGTCTGCAGTTCGCCATGCGCGACACGGCGCTGATCAGCGACGTGCTCGAGGCCTACGAGCGGCTGATCCTCGATGCGATGCGCGGCGATCACACGCTGTTCACCACCGCCGAGGGGATCGAACGCCTGTGGGAAGTGTCGACGCCGCTGCTCGAGGCGCCGCCGCCGGTCCGCCTCTACGACCCGGGCTCGTGGGGGCCGAAGTCGATTCACCAGCTGGTCGCGCCACACGCCTGGCGGCTGCCGTTCGAACGCGCATGGCGCGACCCGAACAACATGGGGAGCTGACGCGGGCCGATGCAGATTCTGAGCGAGTGGTCGAACTTCTACGTCATCATCGGCTCGTCGGCCGCCGCGCTGACGGGTCTGATGTTCGTGGTCATCACGCTCGTCTCGCACGCGCAGACGACGCGCGAAGGGCTCTCGACGTTCAGCACGCCGACGATCGTGTTCTTCTGCAAGGCGCTCTTCGTCGCGGCGGTGCTGGCCGCGCCGTGGCACGCGCTCGTCACGCCCGCGATCCTGCTCGTGCTGAGCGGCGCGTTCGGTACCGGCTACTCGCTGCGCATCCTCATGCGCTCGCGGCGGCTCCAAACGTACCAACCCGACGCCGAAGACGTGATCTGGTACTGGACGCTGCCGATGCTGGCCAGCCTCGCGATCGTCGCCGGCGCGGCCGCCTTACCGCTGGCGGCGCGCCAAGCCCTCTTCACACTCGGCGCCAGCTCGTTGCTGCTGATCTTCGTCGGCATTCACAACGCGTGGGACGTGGTCACCTACATCGCCATCGACTTCGTGAAAGACGACGGGCAAAACCAAGGCGAAGGCTGACGTTCAGCCGCCGGGTTCACCGAGCTTGCTGGCCAGGTAGAGGCGAGTCATCGCCTGCAGCTCCGCGATCGCGCCGGCGTTGTCCGTTCCGTCGGTTTCGGTGCGCAAGCTCTTCATCGACTTCATGTTCTGCACCAGCACCACCGCCATGTCGGCCGCCGCGCCGGGTGAGAGCTGCGGCTTGCGGCGGCGCAGGACGTCGACGATCAGCCGCAGGATCGAGCCGTACAGCTCGGCGCGCCGCGAGGGCGCGCTGGCGTAGGTGTCGAGCAGGGGGAGAATCGCCAGCTTCTCGCCGTGCAGATCGGCCATGACCTCGAGCAATCCGTCGCTGAAGGCGGCCAGCGACTTGCGTTCGGCGGCGTCGAGGTTGGCGAACGCCTGCGCCATCCGCTCGGCGTAGCGCTGCAGCAACGCATCCCCCAGCGCTTCCTTGTTGGGGAAGAACCGGTAGAGCGAGCCGATCGGGGCGTCGGCGCGCGCCGCCACCTCGGCCATCGTCGCCGCTTCGAACCCCCGCTCTTCGAACACCGCGGCCGCCGCCGCCAGCAGTGAGGCAACGCGTCGCTTGCCGTGCTGCCGCTGCGGGAGCAGCGCGGTTCGCGCGGCGGGGGGTTCCGTCTTCATCTCCTCTAGCCTAGCGCATCGGCGCAAAGGGACTTGAATTTGAGCATATCCTCAAGTATTATACATGAGGATATGCTCGCCTATCAACCCGAATGCCACGCCCCCGAGCCGTTCGCGGCGGGTCCGGCCCTCGACGCCGACGCGCTCTACTTCCACCGCCGGATGGCGGCCGACGCCGCGCTGGTCGCCATGCTCGGCGGCGGCACCGGCGCCGAGAGCGTCGGCTACTGGCTATGGGACGCTCTGAGCGCCGTGCCGCCGTTGCGCGCCGCCTCGTGGTGCCGCGTCCATCGTGCGGTCCGAGATCTGCTCGACCAGACCGCGGCGCACGCCGGCCGGGATGCGGCCGCCCTCGCCACCGGCGCGCGGGCCCGCTTACAGCAGTTCCTCGACGAGAACGCCGACCTGGGCGACCCGCTCGCGACTCGTCTCTCCGTTGCGCCGGCCGCGCGCACCCGTCGCGCGGCCGGCATCACCGACTAGCGGACTACCAGTATTTCTGGCAGCTCGCGCCCGCCGAGTTGCAAACCGCGACCCACCCGACGTGCGACCACGAGCTGTCGGTGTCGTCCTCGGTCCAGTCGATGCCCTGACTGCTCGAGCTGTCGTAGTAGTAGCGGCCCTGCACGTAGACGTAGTCGCCGACCGCGACCCACGGCCACGTCGAGGGCGGATCGTCGGTCGAGGCTTCGGCCATCGCGTCGAGATTCGAGACGATCTCGATCTGATAGCCCGACGGCATCTCCACGTAGAAGTAGCCGTGGGTGCCGCTGCTGGTCGTCTTTTCCGCCAGCACCTGGGTGACCGCACCGCAGACGTCCACCAGCTGATCGGCGCTGATCGTGCCGTTCGCGAACTCGCTCTGGTACGTCGCGAACTGCGTGTTGTTGCAGGCGAACGGCGTCGCGGTCGCAACCGGCGTCGGTGTCGCGGTGGGCGTCGCGGTCGGCTTCGGCGTCGGCGTCGGCGTCGGGCCGCCGGTCGGCGTCGCGGTGGGCACCGCGGTCGGCGTCGGCGTCGCGGTCGGCGACGACGTGCCGGTTCCGGTCAGCGAGACGTCGTCGAGATACTCGTAGACGTAGTCCTTCGAATAGCCGTTGCCTTTAACGCCGAAGTAGAGCTGCACGGTCTGACCGGCGTACGAGCTCAGGCTGAACGACTTCTCGACCCACCCACCGGTCGACTTCGCTTCCGAGTACAGCTGCGTGAGCTGCGAGCCGCTCGTGCTCAGCACGTCGGCTTCTTGGTCGACGTAGGTCGCCGAGTCGTCGGTGCCCTCGTAGACCCAGAACGTCAGCGTCGCGCCGGTCGGGACGGTGACGGTTTGGCACAGCCCGGTGGTTCCGTCGACCTCGGGCTTGGCGGTCGAACCGATCAGCGCGCTGTACGAGCCGCTGTGCACCTGCGCCGTCGCGACGGAGTCTTCGTTGACGCTGCCGCACGAGGTCCACGACGAGAGCGACCCGGTCTCGAAGCCGGGGTTCGCGACGACGTTGCTGGTCGCCTGAGCGACCGCCTGTGGGGCTACGTCGTGCGGCTGGGCGTTCAGGGCAGCGGAACCACTGCCACTGCCGGAACATCCGGTCACCAGGGCGAGCAGCAACGCGGCCGCTCCAAGACGCGAGTACATCCGACCTCCTCGAAAAAAGCGGGGGCTTTTGGCACCAACCGTCACTACATCGTGTGGACGTTAAGCTGGAATAGCGACGATATTAAGCCCCGGTAAAGCCAGGCTCCTCCGTCGCCGAGGTATACCATCCGACCGGCCGATTTGAGGCACGGACAGACCGTCGTCGCGGACGGCGCCACGGCGTCCCTGGGGCGCGGTGTGACCGCGGTCCGGGCGATCGGCGACGGAGGCTCGGCCGCGGCGGCGAACGAGCGTGCTATCGGCGTTCGGGAGAGTCGAGCATGAACACGGTCACACCATCGGTTGAGAATGCACGGCGCGAGCGCGCATCGGGCCGGTCGAGCGGCGACGCGCGCGAACGGCGTGCGATCGCGACCATCCTCGCGTACGTGGGCTACCGCCGGCCGGACGACGAGTACCGCGTCGCCTCACACCCGAAGCCCGAGTAGCGCGTCCAGCGTCGCCTGATCGGCGGCGGTGGACGTGCGTGACCGGCGATCGGCGAGACGAACGCGCCGACCGAACCCTCGGCGTTCGGCCCAAGACACGAAAGAGAGCCGCGGCACCGTCCGCGGCTCTCTTTGCGAGACCGGTCGAAGCGGGAGACCTAGTGCGGCGCCGACCAGGTCGAGCCGTCGCCGAAGGTGACGCTCGAAACGAAGCAGTTGGCGCCGGAGCCGTTGTAGACGAACGGTTTGTAGTGCTTGGTGAACGTGTACGACGCGCCCGGAGCGACGGTGTGGTTGACCGTGTCCATGACCGGCGTCGTGTCGTACATCCCGCCGCCCGAGAACGACGTGATCGGCTTGTTCGACGCGTTCATGACGGTGATCGTGACGCCGTTCGTAAGGCCGGACTGCAAGCCGGCGGACGACGAGGACAAGTAGCCGACTTGGCAGGAGACGACCTTCAACGGCGCCATGGACGTCGTAACGGCGTTCGCCGACAAGGGAACGAGTGCGGCGGCGCAAGCCGCTGCGGCAATGAAAAGTCTCTTCACGAGTTCGCGAACCCCCTTGTTGTTTGAATCGCGCGTCGCGATTCTGAGCGATGAAGCGTGCGTTTGCAAAGCGTTCGCCGAGCCGGATGGAACGCCTGGCATACGCGCGTACGCGCGTCGTTGCATTTCGTCGTGGGGATCGATCGACCGAGGACGCGATTGCTGAAAGCGGTACGTCCGTACTACGCGGCCGCCTTTTCTTTCAGCAAGCCGAGGCGCAGCAGGCTCTGCGCGGTGGCGACCAACGCGTCTTCGCGCGAGCGCGGCGACCAGCTCAAGAGCTCTTGCGCCTTCGCACTGGTCGCGTTCTTCGGTTTGCCCAGTTCCGGCACGATCTGACGTGCCTGCGGATCGAACAACGCGACCACGCGAATCAGCCAGTCGGGAAGTTCGCGGACCGGAACGCGCCGCGCCGCGGCACCGAGCCGCTCTTTGAGCACGCGCGCCATCTGAACGATCGTCATGAAGTCGCCGGCGCACGCCAGAAACCGCTGGCCGTTCGCCGCGGGGTGCGTCATCGCGCGCAGGTGGAGGTCGGCGACGTCACGCACGTCGACGGCGCCGAAGCTCAACCGCGGGCAGCCCGGCAGCGCGCCGTCCATCAGCCGCTGCACGAGCAGGATCGAGGTCGCGTAGTCCTTGCCCAGGACCGGGCCGAAGACGCCGACGGGGTTGACGACGGACAGCTCGAGCGATCCGCCGTCGGACGCGACGAAGTCCCACGCCGCGCGTTCGGCAAGGGTTTTCGATTTCACGTAGGCGGTGACGCCCGCGCCCTCGACGTTGGTCCAACTCGTCTCGTCGAACGGCGCACGCTGCGCCGGATGCCCGTACCCGATCGCCGCGAACGACGAGGTCAGCACGACCCGCTTCACCCCGGCGTCGCGTGCGGCGCGCAGGACGCGCAGCGCGCCTTCGCGCGCCGGCACGATCAACTCGTTCTCGTCCTTCGGAATCGTGGCCGGGAACGGTGAGGCGATGTGCAGGACGTACTCCATCCCGGCGACCGCCGCGGACCAGCCGGCGTCGTGCTCGAGATCGGCCTGCGCGAACGTCAACCGCTCGCCGGGCTCGGTGCCGGCCCCGCGCAGCAGCGTGCGCACCTCGGGCTCGCGCGAGAGGTTGCGCACGGTCGTGCGCACCTGATGACCCGCGGCCAGCAGCTGCAGGATGGTGTGACTCCCGATGAACCCGGAGCCGCCGGTGACCAAGACGGTGCTCATGCGGTCAAGAACGCTTCGATCGCCGTCGCGGTCGCGATCGGCGTCTCGTCCATGGGGTAGTGCCCCGCGTTGTCCATGACCACGATCTCGTGGTTCTGGAACCACTTGAGGATCGTGTTCGCCATCAGCCGCTCGGTGATCGAGAGATCGTAGCGTCCGATCACGACCTTCACCGGCGTCGTGCTGCCGGCGACGCGGGCCGAGAGATCGATGTTCGCCCACGAGCGGAAGTATGCCGCGAACGCCTCGTCGTTCGCGCGCAGCGATCCGCGCGCGACGCGATCGACCCAGGCCGAGGTGAGGCGATTCCCCGTCGAGAGCGCGATGATCCGCCGGCGGTTGTCGAGCTGCGTGGTCGCGCCCTCGAAGAGCGCGCGGCTGCCCGCGTCGAACTGCGTCGCGCCGGCGGGCACCGGCGCCAGCGCGACGATCTTCTCGACCCGCTCCGGTGCGAGCGCCGCCAGCAGCTGCGCAGCCTTCCCGCCCATCGAGTGTCCGAGCAGGTGGAAGCGTCCCCAGCCCAGCGCGTCGGCGAGCGCGAGCGCGTCGGCGGCGATCTCTTCGATCGTGTACGTTCCGGTGAGATCGCGCGAGGCACCGTAGCCGCGGAACGCCATCGTCACGTAGGTGAAACGGTCGAGTGCGGTCGCGACCTCGAGCGGCCGAAACGTCCGCTCGTCGCCGAACCAGCCGTGGAGCGCGAGCACGTGCACCGGTCCCTCGCCGAAGCGATCGTATCCGTTCATCGCGCCGCGTCTACGCCTCAGCGGCGACGCGTTCCTCGCCGCGCGCGCCGCGCGGGCCCTCGACTCCTTCAGGTCGTACGCCGGTCCCGCACGAGGCGGATTGCCGCCAGCGCTTCGACGATCGCGACCAGCTCCGCGGTCACCGTGGGCGCATCGACGCGCAGCGCATCCTCGAGCGCGCGGGCACGCCGTTCGAGCTGCGCCGCGCCGACGTTGCCGGCGATCCCCTTGAGCGCGTGCGCGGCTTCGCGCAGCGTGCCGCGGTCCTTGACCACGGCCGCGGCCTCGAGGCGCTCGAGTAGGTCCGCCGCCTCGTCGACGAGCGAGTCCAGCAGCATCGTCTCGACCGACGCGCTGCCGCCCGAGAGCGCCCGCAAACGGCTCTCGTCCAGAACCTGGTCGTCGTTCACGCCGCCGCTTCGTCGGCGTACCGGTGCACGATCTGAACGACCTCCGGCTTGATCGCCAAGAACGCCGCCGCGACCCGCGGATCGAAATGCTTCCCGGCCAGCTTCTCGATCTCGGCGAAGGCGTCGGCCACCGGCCAAGGTTCCTTGTAGGGACGGCGCGACACGAGCGCGTCGAAGACGTCGCACGCGGCCGCGATGCGCGCCGAGACCGGGATGTCCTCGCCGCTCAGACCGTCGGGATAGCCCGAGCCGTCCCACTTCTCGTGGTGCCGCAGCGCGATGTCGGCCGCCAGCCGCAAGATCCGCGACGAGCTGCCGCTGAGCATCTCGTAGCCGGCCGTCGTGTGCGCGCGCATGATGACCCACTCCTCTGGGGTGAGCGGCCCCTCCTTGAGCAGCACGCGGTCCGGCGTGGCGACCTTCCCGATGTCGTGCATCGGCGTCGCCAACAGCAGCGCGCGCTGATCGGCAGCGCCCATCCCGAGCTTCGCGCCGACCAACGCGGCGTAGTGCCCCATGCGCACGATGTGCTTGCCGGTCTCGTTGTCGCGGAACTCGGCCGCGCGCATCAGCCGGTTGATCGTCTCCTCTTCGCGCTCGGCGATCTCGCGGGTGGCCTTGGCGACCTCATCCGCCAAGTGCACGGCGCGGTCGGCGAGCGACTTGCGGCTGCGCCGCAGCGCGAGCAGATTCGTCGCGCGCGCGATGAACTCGACCGGATCGGCGGGTTTGTTGAGGAAGTCGCTCGCGCCGAGCTGCAGCGCACGGTGACGCACGTCGCGATCTTTCTCGCCGGTGATCATGATGATCGGCGTCTCGGCGTAGGGTCGCGCGCCGCGGTAGTCCTTGATGAACTCCAGGCCGTTGGGCGTCGGCATCCGATAGTCGAGGATCAACAGATCGGGCTCGGTCTTCAAGCACCACGCGAACGCTTCGGCGGATCTGATGAACGAGCGCGCCTCGGTACCGGGAATCTGCGCGATGAGCGACAGATAGACGTGTGAATTGGTCGGGTTGTCGTCAACGACTACTACGAGCAACGTCTTCCTCCGGCGGGGCGACGAGCGCGAGTTACGTGATCCGACGGCTACCGCGCACACCCCGGGCTACCACCCTTTTGGTCCGCGTTCGGTCGCCTGCCCGCCGCACTCCTTGCAAACGAAGCATTGCGCCCGGCGTGCATGAAATCTTAACCATCTCGACAACGACGTCGAGCGGCCCCTGAGCCGGAATCGCTCTCAGCGAATTGCCAGGATCGCTACCGCTCGATGACCGCTCGTGCGAGCGCCTCGACGTCCGCGACGAGCTCGATCGCCGCGATCCGATCGCCCGCTATGCGGAAGTGGAAGGCCACGAGAACCGCTCCCTCGTGCACCCACACCGCGCCGGGGCGACCGTCGATGAGGGCCGGTTGCGCACCGCGGGCGCGCCCGGTGAACATCCGTGCGACGGTCTGCGCGCCCTCGACGCCGTCGAGCAAACGCTCGTTCTGCCAATATCCGGCGCCGCCCATCGCGAGCACCCCGGCGTCCACGCGCAACGACGCCGCCGGATCGAGCAGCGCCAGCAACGCCGTGAAGTTTCCCATCCGCGAGGCCGCCAGGAACGCGCGCACGAGCTCGTCGTGCCGCTGCGTGACGGCGTCGCGATCGGTCGACGCGCCGCGCACGCGGCGGCGCGCGCGACTCGCGAGCTGCCGCGCCGCCTCGCTCGTCTTCCCGAGGATCGCGCCGACCTGATCGAACGGAACGTCGAACATGTCGTGCAGCACGAACGCGACGCGTTCCGGCGGCGGCAGCGCGTCGAGCAGAACGCGCATGGCCACGCCGATCGAGTCGGCCAGGATCGCGTCCTCTTCGGGACGTTCGCCGGGCGCGATCGTCGCGAGCTCGTGACGCGGATCGTCCGGCGTCAGCTCTTCGTGCCGGCTCTCGCGCCACTTCAGCGCGTCGAAGCAGACGCGCGCGGCAACGGTGGTGAGCCAACCGTCGAAATGCTCGACGTGCTCGACGTCCGCTCGGCTGATGCGCAGCCAGGTCTCTTGCAGCGCATCGTCGGCTTCGGCTGCCGAGCCCAGGATTCGCAGCGCGAGCCGCTGCAAGCGGGGCTTCGCCGCTTCGAACCGCTCCGCGAGCCGGTCCGCACCCGCCGAGGACGCTCCTCTCACGCCGCCGGTCACGTTTTCCCGCTCTCGATCCGTCACAGCACTAGAAGGAGTAAGGAAACTTGCAAGACGTCTCCCTCATCATCTACCCGGCAGCGGACATGGCTGCGGCCAAACGATTCTTTCGGGAGCTCATCGGCAGCGACCCCTACGTCGACAGCCCGCAGTACGTCGGCTACAAGGGCGGCGAGATGGAAATCGGGCTCGTCCCCAACGCCGACGAACGCGACCCGGTCGCGCTCCCGTACTGGACGGTGAGCGACATCGCGGCGAGCATCGACGCGCTCGTCGCAGCCGGCGGCACGCCCGTGCAACCGGTCACGGACGTCGGCTACGGCTTGCTGGTCGCGAGCGTCAAAGAACCCAACGGCGCGATCGTGGGGCTGCGACAGATGCCGAAGAGCTGACCGCGCGTCGCCGCGGAGACCGGCGGGCACGCGGGGTCACCCCGCGCGCCGCCGATCCGCGGGAAGCCACCGCTCGAGCGTCGCTTTGAGCGCGTCCAGCTGGAGCGGCTTGACGAGATAGTCGTCCATTCCGGCCTCGAGGCACGCGCGGCGGTCTTGCTCGAGGGCGTTGGCGGTGAGCGCGACGATGGTCACGCGCGCGCCGCTCGCGGCTTCGCGCGCGCGAATCGAACGGGCGGCGGCAATGCCGTCCATCTCGGGCATGTGCAGGTCCATCAGGACCACGTCGTACGGCTCGCGCGCGACGGCGTCGGCCGCTTCGCGACCGTTGTGCGCGACGTCGGCGGCATAGCCCAGCTCCGCCAGCTGCAGCAAGGCGACTTTCTGATTGACGAGCTGATCCTCGGCGAGCAGGATGCGCGCCGGACGCGGCGCCGCGGGCTCGGAGGCCGGCGGCGCTTTGACGGCGGACGTGAAGCGTTCGCCGGCGGCTTCAGCCAGCGCGTCGTAGAGCGTGGACGGCGGACACGGCTTGGTCAAATACGCGTCGAAGCCGGATTCGCGCGCGGCCAGGTCGCGCGCCGCGGAGTGAAACGCCGTCAGCAAGATCAAGGCCGGCTGGCCGAGACTGGAGTCCGCGCGTATCTCGCGGCCCAGCTCGATGCCGTTGCACTTGGGCATCACGTAGTCGATGATCGCCAAGTCGATCGGTCGACCGGCGGCGGCGCGATCGCGCAGCGCCGCCAGCGCCGCGTCGCCGTCCGGTGCGACGAGGACGTCCATGCCCCACGAGCCGGCGTACCGGCGAAGCATCCGGCCAACGGCCGGATCGTCGTCGACCACGAGCAGCTGCAGCTTGACCAACGCGTCCTGCGGACGCGGCGCCGCGACTTCCTCGACCGCGTACTCCAGCGGAACGGTGAACCGAAACACGGAGCCCGCACCGGGCATGCTCGTCGCGCCGATCGTCCCCCCCATCAGCTCGGCGAGACGGCGCGAGATCGAGAGCCCCAGCCCCGTCCCCCCGAACGTCCGGGTCGTGCTGCCGTCGGCCTGCACGAACGGCTGGAACAAACGGTCGAGCACGTCCGGCTGGATGCCGATCCCCGTGTCCTCGATCGCGAACTCGAGCACGACGCGCTCGCCCTCGGCGGCGACCAGCGTCGCCATGATCTGCACCTCGCCGGCAGCGGTGAACTTCACCGCGTTGCCGGCGAGATTGAGCAGGATCTGGCGGATGCGGCCGCCGTCGCCGCGCAGCACTTTCGGGATGCGGCCCGACACCTGGGCCTCGAGCGCGATCCCCTTGGCCTCGGCTTGGTGCGCGAGCAGCGCGACCACGCCGTTCACCACCACCGCCGGCTCGAAATCGTACGGCTCCAAGGTGAACTTCCCGGCTTCCATCTTGGAGAAGTCGAGGATGTCGTTGATGATCGACAAGAGCGACTGGGCCGACTCCTTCACCGTCGTCGCGTAGTCGACCTGATGCGGCTCGAGCGGCGTGCGCAGCAAGAGTTCGCTCATCCCGATGATGCCGTTCATCGGCGTGCGGATCTCGTGGCTGATGGTGGCGACGAAATCACTCTTGAGGCGCGATGCTTCGATCGCCTGCTCCAAGGCGTGCGAGAGCTCGAGGCGCGCACTCACGCGCTCGGTGACGTCGCGCACCGTGGCGACGGCCGTGCGGCGCCCGTCGATGTCGGTGAGCCGCACCAGCATCTCGACCGGAAACAGCTCGCCGCTGCGTCGCCGGTGCTCTTGCTCGATCAGCATCCCGTGGCGCAGCGCCGCCTCGTCCCACGGTGCGTCGGCGCCGGCCTGGATTCGGCCGAGCGGCATCCCCACGAGCTCCTCGAGGGTGTATCCGTACGCCTCGGCCGCCGCGGCATTCGCCGTGACGATCGTGAGCGAGTCCGCGTCGAGGAACAGGATGATGTCGCGCGTCACCTCGGAGAGCAGCCGGTATTGATTGAGCGCGCGCTGCGATTCGACCAGCTCGGCGTTGGTCCGTCGCAGGAGCTGCTGCAGCTCGCGTTCGCGCTCCGCTTCGAGCCGCGAGCTCGCGGCCTCGTGACGGCTCTTCAGCGTCATCGCGCGCGCGGCGGCCCGTTGCGCGCTCTCGCTCTTCTGCGCCGCGACCGCCCGCCGAACGTAATCGAGCGCGCGTTGCGGCTCGCCGGCGGCCTCCCATGCTTCGGAGACCTCGATGAGCATGTTGGGCGGCGCGGTCCACCGGGCGATCGTCGAGCCGACCCGCAACGCCTCCTCGAGATAGTGGAGGTGCGCGTTGGGCTCGGTGGCGCCGGCCGGCGGCGCGAGGTCGTGGCGGCGGTGGACGTCGGCGAGCGCGTACGTCAGCTGCACCCGCTGCGTCCCCACGTTACCGACTTCGGCGACCCGCTGCGCGGCCCGAATGCGCTCGAGCGCCTCTTGCGGCCGTCCCGCGCGCGAGAGCACGCGCGCCTGCACCGCGCTCGCCGCGACGAGTCCCTCGGCGTGACCGCCTCGCTCGAACAACTCGCACGCCGTGTCGAGCGACGCCAGCGCTTCGTCGAACTTGCCCAGACCCATCAGCGTCTCGCCGAGCGCGGCGTGCGCCATGCCTTTGTTCGATCCGCCGGGAACCGCCTCGAAGCTCGCGATCGCCTCCCCGAGGATCTCCGCGCTGCGCTCGTACTGGCCCACCAGGCGCATCAGATCGCCCAGGCGCTGCAGGCACAAGCCGGTCACCGCCGGCCACTCGAGCGCTCGCGCGATGCCGAGCGCTTCTTCGATGAGCGCGCCGGCGGCGTCGTAGTCGCCCAGTTCGTGCAGCCATCCCGCCGCGTTCACCAGCGACACGATCGCGTGCCGGTTCATGCCGGCCACTCGCGCGGCTTGCGACGCTTCGACGTGCGACGCGGCCGAACGCGCCAGTTCCCCGTCGCCCGACTCGACGACGCCGCGGGCCGCCGTCAACATCGCGTCGACCGCGGGATGCGGCCTCGCCGACGCCAGCGCCGCGGTCAGCTCTCCGCGAATGCGCGAGCGGTCCTGAACGGCTCGATTGAAGATGCTCCATGCCCGCGCGACTTGGAAACGCAGCTCGTCGCTCGCGTCGGCGAAGTAGCCGACGGCGCGTTCCAGCGACGCGATCACGTCCCCGGTGTCACCGCGTGCCTGCGCGGCCAACGCGCGGACCAGACAGGCATCACCTTGGCCGACGAGGTCGCCGCTCGAGCGGAAGGCCTCGAACGCCGGCGCGACCAGCGCGGCCGCCTGGTCCGGCATCGAGAACAGCGCGAGGGTCTCCGCGCGCACCAGCTGGATCCGCGCGCGCAACAGCGCGTCAGCCGGCGATGAGATCTGGTCGAGCAGAGCTTCCGCTTCGTCCGCGTACTGCCGTGCGGTCCGGCTGTCGCGTTGCCGCAAGTACCAGGCGAGCCGCGCGAGTGCCTCGCAGCGCGCCGGCCCGGTCGCGTCCGCCAGCGCGGCCGTTTCATCCTTGACGTCGGCATCCATGCCGTACAACTCGATCGCAGCCTTCAATCGCCCACCCTGCGCCGCCGCGGAAGAGCGCGGCACGCAGGATTTGCTTGGGTCGCTCGCCCGCCGTCTCCTGCCGCGCGCCGAGGCGCCACGCTCAGCGACGATTGCAGGCCGCGACGACGTGCTTCATCAGCGCGGCGTCCGCGTGAGCGGCGTCGGCGACGATCTGCAGTTCGCTCGCCGGCCACGCGCGGTGCAACCTCCACGCGGTTTCCGCCGGGCTGCTGACGTCGTAACGTCCGTGGATCAGCCTGCCGGGAATCCCGGTCAGCGAGCCGGCGTCCCGGATGAGTTGCTCGTCGTCGAGAAATGCGGCGTGTCGCCAGTAGTGGGTGACGATTCGAGCAAAGCGCTCCGCGTACGTTTCCGTGCCGAGCCCGCTCACCGGTACGCCTCCAGCGGCGTATCGCCGTCGGTATCCTGGCCGACTTCGATCAAGTAGCCGTCCGGGTCGCGGATGTAGCAGCGGATCTCTCCGTCGTGCACTTTCGGCTCGGTGAGGAAGTGCGCGCCGCGCGACTTCCACAGCGCGTGGCAGTGCGCGACGTTCTTGACGCGCAGGTTGAGGAACCCGCTCAGGACGTCGGGCTGGCGCGGCGGCGAGGCGACGACCGTCGGTTTGTCGTCGGTCGGCCCGCCGCCGCGGGCGATCATCAGCCAGGTGTTCCCGAAGCGCAGCAGCGTGGGCTCTCCCTTCGAGAGCACGGCCGCGTCGAACACCTTGTGATAGAATTCGGTCGAGCGGGCGATGTCGGCGACGATGATCGTCGCCGTGACGACGAAGTCGGTCGTCGCGCTGATGGTCGCGCGCGCAGGTCGCATGGGCGATCAACCTCCTCCCGGTGCACCGGACGCCGCGCGGAGTGCCAGCACCCCACGGGGGAGGACTTCGCGCAAAGCGGCCGCGATCTCTCGCAGATCGGCGCTGCGCGTCTCCGTCGTGCGCCAAACCAGCGCGATCATGCGTCCCGCGCGCTCGCTGTCGAGCTCGCGATAGGCGATCATCCCATCCATCGTCGTGTGCTCGGCGGTCGCGAGCAGCGGCAGCAGCGAGATCCCTTCGCCGGCCGCGATCATGTGCCGCAACATCTCGAGCGAGCTCGCGTACCGGCTCTGCGCCGGCAGCCGCGCGGGGTCGCACAGCGAGAGCGTCTGATCGCGCAGGCAGTGGCCGTCTTCCATCAACAGCAGCGGCCCGCGGTCGAGCTCGCGCAGGTCGACGCGCGCGCGCCGCGCCAGGTCGTGATCGCTGCGGCATGCCAGCCGAAACGGCTCGAAGAACAGCGGCTCGGCGATCAGGTCGTCCGCGCCGACCGGAAGCGCCAGCAGCGTCGCGTCCAAATCGCCGCGGCGCAGCGCGGCGAGCAGCTCGCCGGTCGTCGCCTCGCGCAGCCGTAAGTCGAGGTGCGGGAAATGGCGCCGGCAGAGCGCGATGACGAACGGCATGTAATACGGGCCCAGGGTCGCGATCACGCCCAGCCGCAGCTCGCCGGACAGCGGCTCGGCGCTGCGATGCGCGTCGTCGAGGAGCCGGCGGGCGTCGCCGAGCAGAGCCTCGGCCTGCCGCAGGATCGCCAGCCCGCGGACGGTCGGCGCCACGCGGCGCTTGGTCCGTTCGAAGAGCGGGAGGCCGAGAGTCGCCTCGAGCTTGCGGACCTGCTCGCTCAGGGCCGACTGACTCACCCCGCAGGCCTCGGCGGCGCGCCCGAAATGGCGCTCCCGCGCGACCGCGATCGCGTATTCCAGGTCGCGGAGCGACAGATTGGCCAGGACGGGTTGCCGCATGGCCCAGACTAATCGGTGCTACCTCAGAAAACCTCCAAAAAAATCGATTTCACATCCCCATCCTGAAGTGCTACCGTGTCGGTAGTAACGACGATCGGAGATGCAACGAATGCGAGACGCGGAACTCGAGAAGAACGGCGCTCAGTGCCCGGTGCCGCACGGCAGACCGGCCGGTACCCATTTGGACGCCGGCATGATGACCAATCAAGACTGGTGGCCGAACATGCTGAACCTGCATGTTCTGCACCCGAATCATCCGGGCGGCGACCCGATGGGCGCCGACTACGAGTACGCCGACGACTTTGCGAAGCTCGACGTCAACGCGCTCAAGGCCGACATGATGGCGGCGATGACGAACTCGCAGGAGTGGTGGCCGGCCGACTACGGCCACTACGGCCCGTTCTTCATCCGCATGGCCTGGCACGCGGCCGGCACGTATCGCACGTTCGACGGACGCGGCGGCGCGGGCCGCGGTCAGCAGCGTTTCGCGCCGCTCAACAGTTGGCCGGACAACGCGAACCTCGACAAGGCGCGCCGCCTGCTGTGGCCCATCAAGCAGAAATACGGCAGCAAGATCTCGTGGGCCGACCTCATCGTCTTCGCGGGGCATTGCGCGCTCGAGTCGATGGGACTCAAACCGTACGGCTTCGCCTTCGGCCGACCCGACGTGTTCGAGCCGGAAGAGGACGTCAATTGGGGGGCCGAGCGCGAATGGCTGGGCGACAAGCGCTATAGCGGCGATCGTGACCTCGCGCGCCCGTTCGGCGCGGTACAGATGGGCCTCATCTACGTGAACCCGGAAGGCCCCGACGGGAACGGCGACCCGGCCGGTTCGGCGCGCGACATCCGCGAGACGTTCGCGCGCATGGCGATGGACGACGAAGAGACGGTCGCCCTGATCGCCGGCGGCCACACGTTCGGGAAGGTGCACGGCGCCGCGCCGCCCGACCAGTACGTCGGCCCCGAGCCCGAAGGCGCGCCGATCGAAGCGCAGGGCCTGGGCTGGGCCAACCGCTACAAGTCCGGCAACGGCGACGCGACGATCACCAGCGGCCTCGAGGGCGCGTGGACGGCGAGCCCCATCACGTGGGACAACAGCTTCTTCCAGAACCTGTTCAGCTATGAGTGGGAGCTGACCGCGAGCCCGGCCGGTGCCAAGCAGTGGAAGCCCAAGAACAACGGCGGCGTCGGCACCGTCCCCGACGCGCACGACGGTTCCAAGAAGCACGCGCCGATGATGCTCACCAGCGACTTGGCGCTGCGCACCGATCCGTCGTACGAGAAGATCTCGCGCCGCTTCTACGAGAACCCACAGGAGTTCGCCGACGCCTTCGCGCGCGCGTGGTACAAGCTCACGCATCGCGACATGGGACCGCGCGCGCGTTACCTCGGCCCGCTCGTTCCCACGGAAGATCTGATCTGGCAAGATCCGATTCCCAAAGGCACCCCGCTCTCCGACGCGGACGTTGGGGCGCTCAAGGAGAAGGTCCTCGCGTCGGGCCTGAGCGTGAGTGACTTGGTGTCCGCGGCGTGGGCGTCGGCCTCGACGTTCCGCGGCTCCGACATGCGCGGCGGCGCGAACGGCGCGCGCGTGCGTCTGGAGCCGCAAAAGAACTGGGAGGTCAACCAGCCCGCCCAACTGGCCAAGACGCTGAGCGCGCTCGAGCAGATCCAGAAAGACGCCGGCAAGCAGGTTTCGCTCGCCGACCTCATCGTGCTGGGCGGCAACGCGGCGGTCGAGAAGGCGGCGAAGGACGCCGGCGTCACGGTGAGCGTGCCGTTCACGTCCGGCCGCGGCGACGCTTCGCAAGCGCAGACCGACGTCGCGTCGTTCGGCGTGCTCGAGCCGTACGCCGACGGTTTCCGGAACTACCTCAAAGCGGCGCCGCTCAACGTGACCGCCGAGGAGCTGCTGGTGGACAAAGCGCAGCAGCTGACGCTGACCGCACCGGAGATGACGGTGCTCGTCGGTGGGTTGCGCGTGCTCGGCGCGAACACCGCCGGCTCGAAGGACGGCGTCTTCACGGCGACGCCGGGCAAGCTGACCAACGACTTCTTCGTCAACCTGCTCGACATGGGCACGACCTGGACCAAGACCTCGGAGGCCGCCGAACGCTTCGAAGGCAAAGACCGCAAGACTGGTCAGCTGAGGTGGACGGGCACGCGCGTCGATCTGATCTTCGGCTCGAACTCGCAGCTGCGCGCGATCGCCGAAGTCTACGGCGCTTCCGATGCGAAGGAGAAGTTCGTCCGCGACTTCGCCGCGGCGTGGGCGAAAGTCATGAACGCCGATCGCTTCGACGTCCGCTGACCGGCGAGCGACCGCATACGCAGAAGCCTCCGGCTGCGCCGGGGGCTTCTTTGCGCTCATCGACCACTCGAGGTGACGGTTCACGACCCGTCTATGCTATAGTTGCCGGGCTCGGCGTTTCTTTTGCGCCGGCAGATCGGCCCTGGCATGACGCATGCCGCAAGCCTGCCGGCGACGACGGGCAACCTTTTCTTGGACTCGCTCTCGCTCGCGACGCGCGAGACGCTCACGCCGACGCTGGTTCGCTCCTCGCTCCGTCAAGGGCAGATTCTGGCCCAAGCCGGGACACTCATCGAGGAGATCCACTTTCCGATTCGCAGCCTGATCTCGACCGTCGCACGGCTCAAGGACGGCGGCGGCATCGAGGTGGGCCTGGCCGGCCACGAGGGGATGAGCGCACTCTCCATCGCTTACGGCAGCCGCATGAGCCCGCACGTCACCGTGGTGCAGATCGAGGATTCGGCGTATTGCATGAGCGCGCAGCTCTTCATCGATCGCATGCGGGTGGACCGCGACTTGCGCGAGCGCGCGTTCGCGTACGCCGAGTACTCCTTCAACGCCGCCACCCAGTTCGTTGCGTGCAACAGCCTGCACCCGATCGAAGAGCGCTTCGCGCGCTGGATCCTGATGGCGACCGACCGCGTCGTGAGCGACGAGCTGGGGCTGACCCACGAGTACTCGGCGCAGATGCTCGGCGTGCGGCGCGCGAGCGTCACGGTTGCGGCCGGCTTGCTCGGGAAGGCCGGCCTGATCGCCTTTCGCCGTGGACACATTCTCGTGCTCGACCGGCCCGCGCTCGAGGCGGCCGCGTGCGAATGCTACGCCGTCGTGAACGCCGAGCTGCGCCGGCTG
This sequence comes from Candidatus Sulfotelmatobacter sp., assembly GCA_035504415.1. Lineage (NCBI taxonomy): Bacteria > Pseudomonadati > Acidobacteriota > Terriglobia > Terriglobales > Candidatus Korobacteraceae > Candidatus Sulfotelmatobacter > Candidatus Sulfotelmatobacter sp. The sequence goes on from DATJRY010000016.1 coordinate 42,256, forward strand.
ATGGGATACGACATCCGTGGCCGGGGTCGCTGAACTGAATCGTTACCGGCAAACGCCCCCGGAGCGGGTGAGGGCCCGAGAAGCAGGGTACGGAATCGTACCGAAGTCGAGGCGCTGCCGTTCCTGCCTCCCCTCGAGTGCGGACACCCAATGGCGCGGCTGGGACAGGCATGGCTGATCGGCGGGACCTTCCCGAACCGGATCGCAGCGCTTCGCAGTGGGAGTGGGTGCTCGACATTTCCGACCCGACGACGACGACGCCGGCGCGCGTCGCGGTGCGCGAGTACTTGCGCCATCACGCCGGCAACGAGTCCGACCTCTCCTCGGCGGAGCTGATCGTCGGCGAGCTCCTGAGCAACGTCGCGCGGCACGCACCGGGGCGCGCGCTGCTCTCGATGGACTGGCGCGGCCGGCGCCCGATCCTGTACGTCCTTGACGAGGGCAGCGGCTTTCGTGCCGCGCCGGCGACGACGCTCGACACCCCGACCGCCGAGAGCGGTCGGGGTCTGGCCCTGGTGAAGGCGTTGGCCGTGAAGATGGCGTTCGGCAACCACGTCCGTGGGGGGGCCTACGTCAGCGTGGTCTTACCGGTGTGCCGGTCCTCGGACGCTGCGTGACCGGCGGGGCGACGGCTCTGGAGCAAGGGAGGCTGCGCTTGGCCTGAGCGCTTCGCGGGTACCAAGGCCGAAGCGAGATGACCGACCACCGCAGCGACGCGCCGACGCGAGCTTCCGAGGCCACGCGCTCCTTTTTGCAGTCAGAAGGGGAGATGGCGGCGCACATCGCGCGGTTCACCTGGGCTGACCACCCGCTCGGCCCGCTCGAAGCCTGGCCTCCCAGTCTGAAGACCGCCGTCAGCCTCATCTTGAACTCGCGTCACCCGATGTGGATCGGCTGGGGGCGCGAGATGTCGTTCCTCTACAACGACGCGTACCTGCACGTGCTCGGGCTTGCCAAGCACCCGTGGGCGCTGGGACGGCCGGCCGAGGAGGTGTGGGCCGAGATCTGGGACGTCTGCGGACCGCTGGCCGACAAGGTCTTCCGTCACGGCGAGGCCAGCTTCGTCGATGACGTGCGCCTGTTGATGAACCGCGGCGACTTCCTCGAAGAGACGTTCTACTCGTTTTCCTACAGCCCGATTCGCGACGAGTCCGGGGCGGTCGCCGGTCTGTTCTGTCCCTCGAACGACGTGACGGCGAAAGTGGTTGGTGCCCGCCGCTCGCGGACGCTTTCGGAGCTGGTCGCAAACGTCCTGACGCAGAAGTCGACGAGCGCGGCGTGCGCGTCGGCGGCCGCGACCTTGGCCAAGAACGGCGACGATGCCCCGTTCGCGCTGCTGTACCTCGTCGAGGGAGAGCGCTGCACCTTGGAACAGGTCGTCGGCGCGGCGGAACACGGCGAGGTCCTGGCCGGCCGTTCGTTCTTCCTCGACGGCACGGCGTCGGACGCCGTCGGGCGTGCGATCGACGGCGTCATCCGAACGGGGCGCGCGGAGACGGTGTCGCTGCGCGACGTCGACGTCGACGTGCTCGGCGAAGCCGGGCAACCCATCGTCGACGCGGTCGTCCTTCCCATGGCCGGGCGGGCGGAGGCGCGGCCGCTCGGCGCGCTGGTCGCGGCGGTCAATCCGACGCGACCGCTCGACGAAGAGTATCGCGCCTTCTTCGACCTCGTCGCGTCGAACATCGGCACCGCGATTCAAAACGCGCGCGCGGCCGAAGAAGAGAAGCAGCACATCGACATGCTGGCGGAGATGGATCGCGCCAAGACGGCCTTCTTCTCGAACGTCAGCCACGAGTTCCGCACGCCGCTCACGCTGATGCTCGGACCGCTGGCGGACCTGGCGCGAACGGAAGACGACCGTCAGCGGTCGCTCGCGCAGACGGCTCGGCGGAACGCCTTGCGTCTCCTCAAGCTCGTGAACACGCTGCTCGAGTTCTCGCGTCTTGAAGCCGGACGGAACGACGCCGCGTTCGCACCGACGGATCTGGCCGCGTTCACCCGTGACGTGGCCAGCAGCTTCCGCTCGGCCATCGAGAGCGCCGGCCTGCGCTTCACCGTCGAAGCCGAGCTCGACGAGCCGGTCTTCGTCGACGGCTCGATGTGGGAACGCATTCTGCTCAACCTGCTCTCGAACGCGCTGAAGTTCACCTTCGAGGGCGGCATCGCGGTCTCGCTCCGGCGGTCGGGAACCATGGCCGAACTTCGGGTCAGCGATACCGGCGTGGGTATCGCCCCGACCGAGCTGCCGCAGCTGTTCGAGCGTTTTCATCGCGTCCGCGGAACGCGGTCGCGCACCCACGAGGGAACGGGTATCGGCCTCGCCTTGGTCCACGACTTGGCGACGCTGCACGGCGGCAGCGTCGACGCCGAGAGCACCCTCGGAGCGGGGACGACGTTTCGGGTGTGCATTCCGCTGGGCAGCGCCCACCTGGACGCCGCCCAGATCGTCTCGCGCGACGCGACGTATGCCAGCGCGGTCGAGCAATACTTGGCCGACGTCGAGGCCACCGTGGTGCGGTCGAGTACGACCGAGCCGGCCGCGACGACGACGGTCGGACGCGACGCGGCTCGCGTGCTGCTCGCCGACGACAACGCCGATCTACGGGAGTACGTGGGCAGCATCTTGTCCGGGCGGTACGCCGTCACCGCGGTCAAGAACGGGCGCGAGGCGCTGGCTTCGGCGCGCAGCGAACCCTTCGACCTCATCGTCAGCGACGTCATGATGCCGGAGATGGACGGGTTCGAGCTCCTGGCGGCCGTGCGCGCGGACGAGCGGCTCGCGGCCACGCCGTTCATCTTGCTGTCGGCCCGCGCCGGCGAAGAAGCCGCGCTCGAGGGTCTGCTGGAAGGCGCGGACGATTACATCGTCAAGCCGTTCTCGGCCGAGGAGCTGCTCGCGCGCGTGTACGCGCAGATCAACGCGGCGTCGCTCCGCGCGCAGGCGACGCGCGACCTGCGGGCGAGCGAAGAGCGCTTTCGCACGCTCGCCTCGTCGCTGCCGTACATCGTCTTCGAGAGCGACGCGGACGGGGAGCTGCTCTTCGTAAGCGACGAGTACACGGCCTACACGGGCTTGCCGGCCGAGTCGGCGCTGGAACTGGGCTGGACCAGCGTCATCCATCCCGACGATGCGGAGCGATGGGACCGCAATTGGCGCACCGCGCTGGGCTCCGGCCGGCAATTCGGTGACCAGTTCCGGCTTCGGCGGCACGACGGCGCCTATCGCTGGTTCACCGCGCGCGCGTTGCCGCACCCGGGCGTGCAGGGCGCGCGCGCCCGCTGGATCGGCACGATCGCGGACGTCCACGATCAGCACCAGGCCGCGCGCGAGCGCGACTTTCTCTTGCGCGCGTCGGAGATATTGGCCCAGCCGCTCGATCTCGACGCCACGCTGAACGCGGTCGCGTCGTTCACGATCCCGGCCATCGCCGACTGGTGCCAGATCGATCTGCGCACCGACGACGACCGCATCAAGACGGTGGCGATGGCGCACGGCGACGCGCGCAAGGACCGTATCGCCCAAGAGTTCGTCGGGCGCATCCATCTCAATCCGCACAGCGAGCACGGCCCGACGCACGCGGTGCGGACCGGCACCTCGCAGCTGTCTGGCCTCGTAACGCCGGAGATCGTCGCGCACGTCGCCGGCGACGCGGCCGAGGTGCGCGCGTACCTCGAGCTCGGGGTGCATTCGGCCGTCGTCGTGCCGCTGCGCACCGAGGGAGAGACGCTCGGCGCCCTGTCCGTCGTCTACACGTCCCCGACCCGCCGTTACACGGAAGACGACCTCCCGATGCTCGAGGAACTCGGCCGCCGCGCCGGCCTGGCGATCCACCGAGCGCGGCTCTTCGAGCGCGAGCATCGCGCGGCCGAGTCGTTCCAGCAAGCGTCGCTCCCGGCGCTGCTGCCGAGCACGCCGGGCCTGGAGCTGGACGCATTCTACGCGCCGGGCCGCGAGGAAGCGCAGGTCGGCGGCGATTGGTACGACGCGCTGCGCTTGATCGACGGCCGCGTCGTCATCTCCATCGGTGACGTCGCCGGAAGCGGCCTGCAGGCCGCCGTCACCATGGGCAACATGCGGCAGATCATCCGCGGCATCGCGCAGGTGCACGCCGACCCCGCGTTGATGCTCGACGCCGCCGATCGCGCGCTGCGGCTCGAGCACCCGGACAAGTTCGTGACGGCGTTCGTCGGCGTCTTCGACCCGATCAACAGCACCTTGACGTACGCGTCGGCCGGCCAGCCGCCGCCGTTCCTGCGGCGTCCCGACGGGCGGATCGACACGCTCGCGGGAACCGGCTTGCCGCTGGGCCTGCGATCGAACTCGACGCATTCGGGGAGCACGACGATCGATCTCCCCGCCGGCTCGTGCCTGCTGCTCTACACGGACGGCCTGACCGAATCCGATCGCGCGCCGCTGAGCGGCGAACAGCGGATGCGGGAGGTCTTCGCCACGGTCACAGCCGAGCCGAACGCCCGGCCCGCCGAGCACATCGTCGAGCGTATGATGAACGGGGCCGCCGCGCGCGACGACGTCGCCGTTCTGGTGCTGAGCGTGCGCGCGACGCCCGACCGCGACAGCCGCGGGCGCGAGGCGCTGCAGCGCTGGACGCTGCAGACGCACGACGCGCGCTCGGTGACCGCCGCGCGCCGAGCGTTCGCCGATGCGTTCGCCGACCGCGGCGCCGCGCGCGACGACGTCGCGATCGCGGAGGTCGTCTTCGGTGAGCTGGTCAGCAACACGGTGCGGTACGCGGCCGGCGAGGTCGACGTCATCGTCGACTGGAGCGGGCCCGATCCGGTGTTGCACGTGATCGATCGCGGGCCCGGCTTCCGGCACATCGCCATCCTCCCGCCCGATCTGCTCAGCGAGTCGGGACGCGGTTTGTTCATCGTGTCGGCGTTGACCCAGGACTTCCGCGTCTCCAAAGGCCCGCGTGGGGGAAGTCACGCGTGCGCGGTGCTTCGCATGCAAGGCCGTCAGCTCGTCGATCTTCCCGCCGACACCTATTCGAGCGCACTCGTCCACGGCTTCGGGGAGCGGATCGGCCTGATCGCCGAGTGAGCGTGGTCCGCGGTCAGCGAAGCGCGATCGCGCGCCGCAGCATCGCCCATTCTTCGAGGGTACGGATCGAGAAGACGGGCCGGCTGCCGGCGGCGTGCAGCGGTCCGTCGACCGGCTCGCCTTCGGCGATCGCGTCGTTGCGCTCCGCGTCGAGCGCGAAGCCGGCGAAGCCGAGCCGAGCGACGATGCCCATCCGCACGGGCGGCATGTGCTGGCCGATCGGGCCCGTGAACGAGAGCGCGTCGGCACCGTTCAGGGTTGCGAACAGCTCGCCGATGCATTGCGCCATGCGGTAGTAGTAGAGATCGAGCGCGAATGCCGCGCGAGCGTTCCCCCTCGCCGCGGCGTCGATCAGGATGCGCGTGTCGAGCGAGAGGCCGCTGATACCGGCCAGCCCCGAACGATGGCTGACGTCGTCCTCCAACCGCGCCGCGTCGTAGCCGTTGCGCAGAAGGTGGAAGAGCACGCCGGGGTCGACGGCGCCGGCGCGCGTCCCCATCATCGCACCGTCGAGCGGCGTCATGCCCATCGTCGTCTCGACGATCCGCCGGCCGTCGAACGCGATCGCGGACGCCCCGCTGCCCAGGTGCACGGCGACGATCTTCGCGTCGGCACGACCGAGCAGCGCGAGCACCCGTTCGATCACATCGCGGTGACTGATGCCGTGGAACCCGATGCGCCGGATGCCGAAACGCGCGCGCCATTCCGGGGGGCCGGTGACGGTCTGGGCGAGCTCGGGCGCATCCGGTCCCAGCGCATCGTCGAAGACCGCGATCTGCGGGACCCCCGGAAAGCGCTGCCGTGCGTACGCGATCCCGTCGAGTGCCGGGCGGTTGTGCGCGGGCGCGAGCGGGACGGCGGCCCGGATCGCGTCGAGCACGCTCGCGTCGATGCGTGCCTGGAGCGGGCGGGCGGGATCGAGGCCGCCGTGAACGACGCGATGCGCGACCAGCGCGACCGGCACGTCGGGCAGAGTCGCGAACAGTTGGTCGAGCGGCGCGTCGTTCTCCTCGATCTCGCCGCTCCACAGCGGTGTCGGCGGCTCGAGCGGCAGCACGTCCCCGGCCGGCAGCGCGTAGAGGATCGCGCGATTGCTTCCGCCGCCGGCGTTGAACGCCAGCGCGTTCATCGCCGCCAAGTCCAGTCCCGTACCTCCGGCAGGTCGATCCCGTGCTCGCGAATGTAGGCCACGTGCGCTTCGAGCCGCTCGTCGCAGAAGCGGAGCAGCGCCGTCGCGGCGTTGTCCTCGCGGCCGAGCCGGCGAATCGCGTCGCTCGCCAGGTGGAAGCGGCTCATCTCGTTGAGCACGGTCATGTCGAACGGCGTCGTGGTCGTGCCTTCTTCTTCGTAGCCGTGTACGTGGAAGCGATCGGGATCGATGCGGCCGTGCAAGAGCTCGTGGACGACGCTCGGATAGCCGTGATAGGCCATGATCACCGGGACGCCGGCCGGAAACAGCGCGCTGAACTCCGCTTCGCTGAGCGTGCCCGGGGCGGTGTGGTCGAGCACCAGTAAATCCACGACGTTGACGACCGCCACGCGGATGCCCGGCACGTGCTCGCGCAGCAGCATCGCGGCGGCCAGCGTCTCGACGGTCGGGACGTCCCCCGCGGCGGCGAGCACGACGTCCGGCGCGTCGTCGCTGGCCCACGCCCACGACAGCGCGCCGCTCTCCAGCTGTTCGCGCGCTTGCGCGATGGTCAGCCACTGCGGCGCCGGATGCTTGCCGGCGACGATCACGTTGATCTTGTTGCGCGATTCGAGCGCGCGCTGTGCGCAGGCCAGCAGCACGTTCGCATCACAGGCGTGATAGATGCGTACGGTCGTCCGCTTGGCGTCGAGCAGCGAGCCGATGAAGCCCGGCCCTTGATGTGAATAGCCGTCTTGGTCCTGGCGCCACACGTGCGAGCTGAGAACGTAGTTGAGCGACGGGACGTCCGGACGCCAGGCGATCTCGTGCGCCATCTTGAGCCACTTGCCGTGCAGGCTCGCCATCGAGGTCGCGATGCGCACGAAGGCCTCGTAGCTCACGAAGAGCCCGTGCCGCCCGGTCAGGACGTAGGCTTCGAGCCAACCTTCGCAACAGGTCTCGCTGAGGATCTCGATCACGCGTCCGTGCGGCGCGAGATTCGTATCGGTCGCCACCCGCGGCAGCATCCACGCGCGCGGCGTCGCCTCGTAGACCGCATCCATCCGGTTCGACGCGAACTCGTCCGGACAGAAGAAACGCAGGTTCGCGCCGGCGGCGTTGGGCGCGACGGCGTCGCGCATCCATGTCCCGAGCGCGCGCATCGGCTCGCTCTGCGCCGCACCGGGTGCGGGCACGTCCACGGCGTGCGCTTCGAGCGCGGGCAAGGTGAGGGCGCGCACGGGAAACGTGCGCAGGTATTCGTCGGCGATGCGGGTCCCGGCGCGCGGCGCGAGGGCGATCGTCTCCCTGTTCGGCGCGCCGGACGCGTCGAACAGCTCCTCGGGTTTGTAGGACCGCAGCCACGCTTCCAACGCCGCGAGCTGAACCGGATCGTCGACGGGATGCTCGAGCGGTATCTGGTGCGAATGCTCGGTGCCCTCGATCTGCACGCCCTCGACGCGGTCGGGACCGGTCCACCCCTTGGGCGAGCGCAGCGCGATGAGCGGCCACACCGGCAACGCATCCTCGCCGCCGCGTGCCCGCCGCTGAATGGCCGCGATCTCGTCCATGGCCTGGTCGAACGCGCGCGCGAGCCGTTCGTGCGCGGAAGACTCGTCCTCGACCGTGACGACCGTTACGTGCCAACCGAGGCCTGCGAAATGTTCGCGTAGCTCGTCGTCGCTCGCGCGCGCATACAGCGTCGGACCGCCCAGCTTGTAGCCGTTGAGGTGCAGCACCGGGAGCACCGCTCCCGATTCGGCCGGGTGCAAGAATTTCGGCGATTGCCACGCGGCGGCGAGCGGCCCCGTCTCGGCTTCGCCGTCGCCGACGATGCAGACCGCGACGCGGTCGGGGACGTCGAACACCGCACCGAACGCGTGGATGAGGGCGTACCCGAGCTCGCCGCCCTCGTGCATCATCCCCGGAACCTTGGGCGTGAGATGGCTGGCCAGTCCGCGCGGCCACGAGAAATCGCGCACGAGATGCGCGAGACCGTCGCCGTCGCGCGCGTAGCGTGCATCGGTCTCGCCGAGTGAGCCGTCCAGGAACGTGTTGGCGAGAATCGCCGGCGCGCCGTGCGCGGGTCCCACGACGAGCAAGATCTTCGCGCCGCGATCCCGGATGAGCCGGTTGACCTGCGCGGAAACGAGCGCCAGTCCCGGCTGCGTCCCCCAATGGCCCAGGAGCCGCGGCTTGACGTGCTCCGGACGCAACGGCGTGCGCAAGAGCGCGTTGTCGCGCAGGTAGAGCTGGGCGGCGCCGAGGTAGAGGGTGGCGCGGAACCAGCGGTCTACGTCGACGAGGGAGAAATCGCGAACGGCGGCGGTCGACACGTTCCCATCCTTCTCGACGAACCTTATCTTGCCGTTATGGCGGCCCGAGCTCATTTTGCCCGGACCGCATGCCGTGAAACTCGGCTTTCGCCACCGACACGGAGTCCTCGCCGGTGCAGGGAGAGCGCGCCTCCCTCGGTCCGGAGCGAAATGTTCGATGTGGGCAGACGGCGCGGGGCTTCGGGCAGTACCAGCCGGAACGCCCCGACCGGTTCAGCCGAGGCGCAAGCGATAGTGTGAGATAGGTTCCCATCGGTCGCACCAAGTCCGTGATGAACGCATGTATTTGGTCGGGATTGACCCAATCGAAGGCGCCGGTTTCATCCTCGATGTAACCGTCCACCGACGCGTTGGTGATGTAGACGACCTTCGACATACGAGAGAACCTACGGTACGCTTTCACCATTTGTCAACGTCGGGAATTTCCGCTACGATAGCGCGGTGGACTCCGAACGGGCGCGTCGGTCCGTGGGCTCCGCCGAGTGCGCGGTTCGCGTCCGACGGGCGACGTACGCCGACGTCCCCCAGCTGTCAGGCGTGATCGAGCGCTCCGTGCGCGAGCTGCAGAGCCACGACTATACCGATCTGCAGATCGAGGGCGCGCTGGAGACCGTCTTCGGCGTCGACACCACCTTGATCGACGACGGGACGTATCTCGTGGTCGAAACCGAGAGCAAGAGCGAGATCGTGGCCTGTGGCGGCTGGAGCAAACGGAAGACCCTCTTCGGGGGCGACCGATGGACGCGCCGCGAGGACGACCAGCTCGACCCCGCCGTCGATGCGGCGAAGATCCGGGCGTTCTTCGTCCACCCGGAGTGGGCGCGCCGCGGCCTGGGCACCCTCCTGCTCGAAAGCTGCGAGGATGCGGCGCGCGCCGCGGGCTTTCGGCGGTTCGAGATGGGGGCGACGTTGACCGGCGTCCGTCTCTACGAGCGCCGCGGCTACACGGCGGTCGACCGCGTCGCGGTGCCGCTCGCGAACGGTGAGACGCTTGCCGTCGTGCGCATGATCAAGGAGTGACGCGCGAGGCCCTCGCGCCGCTCTGCGTCAGCGCGGCGCGGGCGATCCGTCGGACCACGTGAGCACCGGTACCATCACCAGCGTCGAGAGATATGGACCGCGATCGACGGACAGGGCCGGCGAATTCGGCACGTCGGCCCCCCAGCTCGCGACTTGACCGCGTGGAATGAAAAACATCACGTGGGGATGCCACGGCCCGTGCGCGTGGTTGAGATATCCATGCTTCGAGAGCATGAAGCCGAACGCACCGGGCTCCGGCGGTGCAAAGCGATGATCGGCCAGGGCCGCTCTCGTTCGCTCGAGCATCTGTCGCGTACTCAGGCCGGCCAACGCCCAGCGCGCCTGCGCCCGGAGCTGCGGTATTTCGGTGCGCGCCGCGGGCGGATTGTAGCAGTCGGGCCCGCGCTCTTTGGGATTCCAGAACTCCGTATCGTCGAACGGCGCGGTCCATGAACGCTCGACGACGCACACGAAGCCGTTCGTTCCCCGCACCGCCGTCTCGAAGCCGTGAGGGGTGAGCACCAGCACCTCGGGCTTCGCGGCGATCGACGGCGGAGCGGCGCTGCGCGCCAAAGCGATTTCAGCGCGTCGATCGGGCATGAGGTACGGAGCGATGGGCCCTCTCGCCGGCAATCCTTCGCTGGTGGCGGCTTGCGCGACGCACGGAAACGCAACGGCGGCAAGGATCGGTACCAGCGCTCGACACAATCGAAAACGAACCACGATCGCTACCTCCCGTAACGGTCTCGGCCGCGCCGCCGGGTTGCGAGGCGCGCGTCGCTCGTGAGGAGGTGGCGCCTGCTCAACACCTCCTCGACGTTCGAGCCGACCCGTACGCAGCCTGCGGCGCCTCGAACGGCCCGTGCCGCACATTTGGCGCGCCGCGCGTCGGCGCCGCAGGCGGAGCCAACGGCTTCTCCGGAGTACCTGGTACGACGCACTCGTCGTCTTGCAGGGTATTTTGAGGAAGCGGGGGTTCCTTGCCTGCGCGGACGCACCCCCGGAGCCGTTGACACCAATGTCCCATTTCCGGCGCGCGCTTTCCACCGCGCCCCTCGTCGCGGTCTTCGCGTTCGGTGCCGCCGGCTGCGGGGGTTCCGGAGCGGTCAGCCCCGCCACGCACGCTGCGACGCCGACGGAAAAGACGGGTACGGCGCGCTTCGTCATCGACGGCGCGGTGGCCGGCGTCACGCAAGGAAGCTCGCGCAGGCCGCGTTACATCTCTCCCGCGACGCAGAGCATCACGATCAACGTGACCGACCAAGGCTCGTCGACGTCGGTGAGCGGCTATCCGCAGACGGCGAACCTCACGCCGACGTCGAGCGGTTGCAGCTCCACGCTCGCGAGCACGCAGTGCACGCTCACTCTCACGCTCGGGCCCGGCGATTACGACGCGACGTTCACCACCTACGACCAGCCGAACGGCGCGGGCAACCAACTCTCCGCCGCGCAGAACGTGCCGTTCTCGATCGTCGCCGGCACGACGAACACGATCACGCTGACGATCGGCGGGATCCCTACCTCGGTCCGCATCATCGCCGACTCGCCGACGACGATCGCCGGCGATCCGGTGAACGGCTTTACCCTGCCCACGGGAGACAACGGCTACGTCACCGTGCTCGGCGTCGACGCCGACGGCAACTACGTGCTCGGCGTCGGCGCGCCGACCGTCGCGCTCTCGAGCAGCGACACGACGTCGTACACCGTCACCGCGTCAGGCTCGAGCGCGCCGAATCGCTTTCTGCTGACGAACGCCGCACCGTACGCCGGCGCCGCCCTGCTGACCGCGACCGTTACGCCGAGTGCGCAAAGCGGAGCCTCGACGCTCACGATGCAAGCCCATGTCTTCAGCCAGCCGTCGGTCATCTACGTGGAAGAGGTGGAGGTGGACGCCGTCCTAGGATTCAGCCCGTTCGGCACCCTGGAGGTCAGCAGCGGCTTCACCGGAACGGGCGGTCCGAGCGCGGCGGTATTCGACCCGGCCAACGGCTTCATCTACGTGACGAATGCCGCCAACAGCACCATCACCGTCTACACCGCGAACGGCACGAAGCAGACGCTGAGCGGAAGCTTCCCGAACCTGAGCACGCCGGAAGGCATCGTCTACGACCCGACCAACGGCTATCTCTACGTGGCGAACGAAGGGAACAGCACGATCACGGTCTACGACGCCAACGGCAATCAGCAGACGCCCAGCGGTACCTTCGCCGGCCTGAACGAGCCCCACGGTCTTCTCTACGATCCGGCGAACGGCTTCATCTACGTCACGAACGTCTTGGGCAACACGGTCACGGCCTATGACATGAACGGTAACCAACAGACACTGAGCGGAACGTTCAGCGGATTGGATTCGCCGGACGGAATCGCGTACGACACGGTGACCGGCTGGCTGTACGTCACAAACTTCAGCAACGGCACGGTGACGGTCTACGATCAGAACGGGAACCGCCAAACCGTCGCAGGCAGCTTCAGCGGCCTCAACCATCCCGACGCGATCACGTACGACCTCGCGAACGGCGTCCTATATGTCGCGAGCTCAAGTAACGGGACGGTCGCGGCATTCACCGACACCGGGACGGCATCGACGAAGCTCGGAGCATCGTTCGAAACGTCGAGCCCGCCGCAAGGAGTCGCCGTCCTGCCGTAGCCGAGGCGGGAGCGGAACCTCAGACCTCGAGCCACTCGCGGCGGACGTCGTCCGCCGCGGTCAGCTCGGCCGGCGTGCCGTGGAACACCATGCGCCCGTGGCCCATCACGTAGATGCGGTGCGAGATGCCGAGCGCGATGAGCAGACGCTGCTCGACCAGGACGATCGAGATCCCGCGCCGCGCGACCTCGCGCAGCAGGTCGGCGATCCGCTCGACCATCTGCGGCGCGAGACCCTCGGTCGGCTCGTCGATCATGATCAGCTCGGGATCACCCATGAGCGTGCGGCAGATCGTCAGCATCTGCTGCTCGCCGCCGGACAACGCGCCACCCGGCGCGTCGGCGCGTTCGCGCAGTTGCGGGAAGAGCCGCCACGTCTCCTCGATGCCCCAGCGCCGCGTCTTCTGGCCCGGCTTGACGCCGAGCAGCAGGTTCTGCGCCACGGTCAGCGCCGGGAAGATGGCGCGCTCTTCGGGGACGTAGCCGATCCCCAAGCGTGCGATCTCATGGGACCGCAGACCGGCGATCGAGCGGCCCTTGAAGACGATCGAACCGCTCGGGACCGGGTCGCCCATGATGGTCTTGAGGGTCGTCGAACGGCCGACGCCGTTGCGCCCCAGGATGCTGACGATCTCGTGCTCGCCGACGGTGAAGTCGACGCCTTGCAGGATGTGGCTCTTCCCGTAATAGGCGTGGACGTCGCGCACCTCGAGCATCACGCGATCTCCGTCCCGAGATAGGCCTGTTGCACCTCGCGGTTGGCTTTCACGCGCTCCGGCGTGTCGCTCGCGATGATCTTGCCGTAGACCAGTACCGAAATGCGGTCGGCGAGGTCGAAGACGATGCCCATATCGTGCTCGATCATCAACAGCGTGCGCCCCTCGCTGACGCGGCGGATCAGCGCGACCACGTGATCGGTCTCGGCGCGGCTCATGCCGGCCGTCGGCTCGTCGAGCAGCAACACGTCGGCGTTCCCCGCGATAGCCAGGCCGATGTCGAGCGAACGCTGCTCGCCGTAGGTGAGGACGCCGGCGGTCACCTGGGCGCGATCGAGTAGATTGATGTCGGTGAGGATCTGCTCGGTCCGCGCACGCACGTCCGCCAGCCGGTCGATATTGCGCCAAAACGGGTAGCGGTAGCCCATCGACCACAGCGTCGCGCAGCGTATGTTCTCCCACACGGTCAGGTGTGGGAAGATGTTGGTGACCTGAAAGCTGCGCGCGAGGCCGCGGCGATTGATCAGCTGCGGCGCCATGCCGGAGATGTCCTGACCGCGCAGCTCGATGGCCCCCTCGTTCGGCCGCAGGCGGCCGCTGATCAGATGGAAGAGCGTCGACTTGCCGGCGCCGTTCGGGCCGATGACCGCGTGACGCTCTCCCGCCGGCACGGCGAGATCGACGCCGCGAATGATCTCCGTTCGACCGAATCGCTTGGTGAGCCCGCGCAGCTCCAGTACCGGCGGTGCGAGAAGCGCCGTCACGCGACGCCCGTGGACGCCGGCACCGCTGCCAGCGCGTCGCCGTACGCGCGTCCGCTCGCCCGGGCCGCGCGCAAGAACGCGACCGTGCCGCCAACCAGCAAGACCACGGCGAGCACCCACGGGATCGGCGAGGCGGCGTTGATGGTGGCCCCGCCCAGCGTCATCGTCTGGCCGTCCGCCGCATGGACGGTGAGGTGGTTGGTCATCTCGATCACCATGCTGAGTCCGACGACCGCGACGATGCCCGGCAACAGCGCCAACAGGTAGTACGGCAGAACGCGGTGCAGCTGCCCCGCGCGCAGCAGCGGTCGCTGGCGCGCCAGCAGCCCGGCGAGGCCGCCGGGCACGAAGATCACGATCCCGATGAAGAGCAACCCGACGTAGAGCTGCCAGACGTCCGTGATGCCGCTGAGCATCGTCTGCAGATACGTGAACAGGATGGCACCGAGGACCGGGCCGATGAACTCCCCCACGCCGCCGATGTACGTCATCAAGATGACCGTGCCCGACTGCGTGACCCCGAGCTGCGAGGAGGTCATCAGCTCGAAGTTGATGGCGCTGAGAGCGCCCGCGATGCCGGCGAAGAACGCGGCCAGGCTGTACGCGAGAAACCGGACGGTCCGGACGTCGTAACCGATGAAGCCCGCGCGCTCCGGGTTGTCGCGCGTCGCGTTGCAGATGCGGCCGAACGGCGTGCGCGTGAGGGCGTACATCGCGGCCGCCGCGACCAAGCACCAGGCGGCGATGAGATAGTAGACCTGGATCTGCGGGCCGAACGTGAGGCCGAAGGGGTGCACGAACGCGGTGCGATCGGTGCTCACGCCTTCCTCGCCGCCGAAGGCGTGCTTGAGGATGAGCGCGCTCGACGCGAGCAGCTCGCACAGGCCCAGCGTGATCATCGCGAACGCGGTGCCGCCGCGGCGCGTGGCGACGGTGCCGAACAGCAGCCCGAAGAGCAGCCCGGCGATGCCCCCCGCCAACGGGAACACGAGGAGCGGGACAGGCAGACCGTGATCCTGCGCCGCGTTCATCACGTGGATCGTGGCGTAGCCCCCGAGCCCGAAGAACATGGCGTGCCCGAACGAAAGCAGTCCCGTCTGACCGAGCAGCATGTTGTACGAGAGCGCGAAGACGATCATGATGCCCATCAGGCACATCGTCGTGAGCGCGAGCCCGGACCCGAAGACGAGCGGCAGGATCAGGAGCACCACCGCCGCGGCGATCCACACCTTCACTCGCGCGTGCCCAGCAGCCCGCGCGGTCGGAAGATCAGCACCAAGACCATCAGCAGATAAGGGATGATCGGCGCCACCTGGGCGACGGTGACGCTCCAGACGTCGCCGACGTAAGGCGTCCACGGACTGTCGGTCGCCAGCGCGCCGAAAACGCTCGCCAGCGAAGCGTTGGAGGCGACGGCGAACGTCTGCACGAGCCCGATCAGCAGCGAGGCGACGAAGGCGCCGCCGAGCGAGCCGAGGCCGCCGATGACCACCACCACGAACAGGATCGGGCCCAGCAGCTGCGCCATGTCCGACTGCGTCACCAGCGCCGGGCCCGCGATCACGCCGGCGAGCGCCGCCAACCCGGTGCCGACGCCGAAGACCAGCATGAAGACGCGATCGACGTTGTGCCCGAGCATGCCGACCATGGCGGGATGCCCGAGTGCCGCCTGCACGACCAGGCCGATGCGCGACCGTTTGACCACGAGCAGCAGCGCGGCGAAGATCGCGACCGCGATCAGCAGCTCGAAGAGCTTATAGGCGGGATAGTTGGTCGAGTAGATCGTGAAGGCGGGGAAGTTGAGTGCGGGCGGCACGCGATAGTCGACGGGCAGCTTGCCCCAGACCATCTCGACGACTTCCTGGATGACGAACGCCAGGCCGAAGGTGAACAGCAGCTCGGCGACGTGGCCGTGCCGGTGCGCCCGACGCAGCCCGTAGCGCTCGACCAGCATCCCGATGCCGCACACGAGCAGCGGCGCCAGCACGAGCCCCGGCCAAAAGCCGATCCGACGGCTGATCTCGAACCCGAAGAACGCCCCCAGCATGTAGAAGCTGGCGTGCGCGAAGTTCAGCACCCCGAGCATGCTGAAGATGACGGTCAACCCGCTGGCCATCATGAACAACAGCATGCCGTAGAGGACCCCGTCCAGCGTCGAGGTCAGGATGATTTCGCGCACGCGTTCCTCGCCTGCGCCGGAATCAGGGACGCTTCATCTTGCAGGACGTCGGCAACAACGTCTCGTCGGTCGGAATGCGCCCCTTCACGTTCCACCCCCAGCCGGTGTCCTCTTCGGTGAACTCGCCGGCCGGGACGGGGCCGAGGCTCGAGATGTAGAGCGGCTGGAAGAACTGGTGATCGCTCGCGCGCATGAAACCCTCGGCGCCGTTCAAGAAGGTTGCGTACTTCATGCCTTCGAGCTTGGCGGCGAACTTGGCCGGATCGGCCGAGTTGGCCTCACGGATCGCCTCGACGAGCATGCCCATCTCGTTGAAGAGCCGCGGATAGAAATACGGGTCCGCTTTGTGGCCGGCCAGGTACTGGGTCACGACCTTGCGCGCCGACGGATCCGCGATCGTGTCGACGCCCTCGTTGACCTGGAAGACGCGATTGGGCAGGTTCGCCTGTTTGATCGCCGTCGGGCCGCCGGCGATGCCGGCGTAGTAGGTGTACCAGTTGACCTTCAGCCCGGCGTCGCCCGCGGCTTTGAGCAGCAGTGCGAAATCCTGTCCCCAGTTGCCGGTGATGACGGAGTCGGCACCGGACGCTTTGATCTTGGCGATGTACGGCGAGAAGTCGGTGACCTTCAGCAACGGCACGAACTCGTTGCCGACGACCTGGATGTCGGGGCGCTTCGCTTTCAGCATGCTGACGGCCGTGTCGGCGACCGAATGGCCGAAGCTGTAGTCCTGGTCGATCAGGTAGACCTTCTTGATCGACGGGCTCTTCTTGATGTAATTCGTGAGCGCGGCCATCTTGATCGAGACGTTGGCATCGAACGCGAAATGCCAGTACGTGCAGTCCTCGTTGGTCAGGACCGGATCGATCGCGCCGTAGTTGAGGTACACGACTTCCTTGCCGGGATTCCGCTCGTTGTACTTGGCGACGAAGTTCTCGATCGCGATGCCGACCGACGAGCCGTTCCCCTGGGTGATGATCCGCACGCCGTCGTCGATCGCCTTTTGCACCTGCACCAGACTCTCTTGCGGATTCAGCTTGTTGTCGTAGGGGACGACCTGTACTTTGGCGCCGAGCACGCCGCCTTTGGCGTTGATCTGATCGGCGATGAAATTGAGCTGATCGAGGCCGATCTCGCCGGCGCTGGCTCCGCTGCCCGACAGCGGATCGACGTAGCCGATCTTGATCGTGTCCTGGGCTCCCATGGCGGGTGGGGCGACGGCGGTGCCCAGCACGGCGAGCCCGGCGAGGGCCAGGACGAACGCGTTCTTCATGCCAGCTGTCTCCTGCGGCGGCGAGCTGTTCGCTCACATGTGAGTTAAGATAAGAGCCGCAGCCGTGCTTCCCGCAAGAAGAATCTTTCCCTCCGGTCTCTCTAGGGGGCGGGGGTGCCGTGACGACGGCGGCAGATCGCCACGAAGCCGGCCGCCATGAACGCCGCCATCCGCTCCTTGACGGCGGCGAAATCTTCGGATCGGCACAGGCCACCCGAGAGCTTGTCGATGCGGCCCGTGCGCGCCAGCGTGAGCATCAGTGCGCCGGTGACGAAGTGATAGCCCCAGAAGATATCTTCCTCGGCGCAGTCGGGAAGCGCCCGCTTGAGCAGGCCGATCAGACGAAGGACCACCGGGTCGAAGTGCTGGTCCATCAGCGCGGCGCCCCACTCGGGCGTGTTGGCGACTTGCGCGCTCAGCGCGGCGTAGTTGCGCCAGCCCTCTCCGCCCTCGATGTAGAGGTCGAGGTCCGTATCGAGGAATGCGCGCAGCGCGCCCTCGACCGTCGGCGTAGCTCCCGCCGCGCGTTCGTACGCGTCGAGCACCTTCATGCGTCGCTCGCTGGTCACCACCGCGCGCCGCGCGAAGACCGCGTCGAAGAGCTGCCGTTTGTCCGCGAAGTAGTAGTTGATCAGCGTGTGGTGCACGTCGATGCTCTTGGCGACGTCCTTGAGGGTGACGCCGTGCAGGCCGTGCTGCGAAAAGAGACGCTCCGCCGCATCGAGGATCTGCTCGACCGTTTCGGCACGCTGCTCCGCCTTGCTGCGCGTGGTGCGCCGGCCGCTTCTCTCTGACGACAACCTCTGCGTCCTTCCCGTCGTGAATGGCACCGGCTCTTCACCGCGCCGCTCGATGAACCTACGCAGTGCCGCTCCCGGATCGGCCGATCCGCTCGCTTGCTTTGCGGGCGAGGAAAATACCGGCGCGTTGTTGTCGAAAGTGAGGCCGGCCGTTCGACGCTTTGGTAGAACACCCCACACAACGAGGAGTCTACGATGAAATTCATGGTTCTGATGAAGGCCAACGCCGACTCGGAGGCGGGCGTCATCCCGAAGCGCGAGCAGTTCGCGTCGATGATCGCGTTCAACGAGCAGCTCGCCAAAGACGGCGTCCTGTTGGCGGCCGAAGGCTTGCGCCCATCTTCCAAAGGCACGCGCATTCGATTCGAGGGCGGGCGCACGACGGTCACCGACGGTCCGTTCGCGGAGACCAAGGAGCTGGTCGCGGGATTCTGGGTCGTCGAGGGCAAGTCGCGCGAGGAGATCGTCGAGCGCTTCACCCACGTGCCGTTCGAGCGCGGCGAGACGATCGAGATCCGCGAGTTTTTCGAGGCCGACGACTTCGGCGAGGTGCTCTCGCCGGATCTCCGCGAGCGCGCCGGGGAGATCACCCTGTAACGGGAAAAGCCTGCCGCTGCGGCAGGCTTTTCCACTCCCCGCGCTCGACGCGCGAAGACCCCTCGCGGTCGCGGACGCGCGTTACGCCGCGACCCCGTCTTTGGCGCTGATGACCTGCACCGTCGCGCCCAGGGCCGCGTTCTGCATGTTCTGCGCGAACGCGGCCAAATCGGCCCACTCCGTCTGCGTCGCGCGGATGTCGTCGCCGAGCAGCAGCCACGCCTGCTGATCGTCGTCGGAGGTTGCCGCCGCGACGTCGTCGACGACGGTCCCCAGCTTCTGCTCGATCGTGCTCCACCACACCGAAACGTCGGAGAGCGATTGCGACATGCCTCCGTTCAACCCGATCAGGTTGTCGACGACGCCCTTGACGAGCGTCAGCGAGGCGACTTGGTTCTGCTCCGCGGTGAGGTCGGCCGTATCCTGGTCGTACCGGCGCTGCGCGTCCGCGAGCCGCACACCGTAGATCGACAGCACCGTCGCGGCCTCGATGACGGCCCCGGCGATGACGAAGCCGCCGATGACCGCGCCGATGCCGGTGGCACCCGAGACCACGAGCGTCGACGCGCCGACGAAGATGCCGACCCCTGCCGCCACCCCGGCTTTTGCCATGGCCGCCTTGTCCGCGTCGATGTCCGCTTGGTCCGAGCGCTGGTCACCCTGCAGCTTGGCGACCAGGGCATTGTCGATGTTGAGGTCGTGCTGCACGGAATCTGCGCCGTCGTTGAGCGCGTGCAAGTCGGCGTCGGCGGCGCGTTGGAACGTGACGAAATCGGCGCGCAGCTTGTCGATGTCGGCCTTGTGGTCGCCGATGCCGCGCCGCAGCCAGTCGAGCTGGTCGGCGATCTTCTTCGCGTCGTCGGGCGACGGCTTCGGGGTCGCCTGGAGGATGGCGAGAATCCCGTTCGTCGCCGTCTGCAACCGGGTTCCGAACTCGACGATCTGCCCGGGCAGCGTCGAGGTGATCGCCGGCTCCAATTCGGTCGTCCACGGACTGGTGTGCGCTTTCGCCGCGTCGATCTTGGCGACGAGCCCGTCGTACCATGACGGCGGCGGATCGGAAACCGGGGTGAGGTTCGTCTTGCTGAGCGCGAGCACGTAGCCGCGTATCGAGATCAAACCTTGGTAGTGATCCGCGAGCATCGACTTCGCGGCGTCCCCGCCGGGACGGTCCAGCAGAATCGGCATCTCGGCTACGCCGCGACCTTTCTGGTGTCCACGGTCTGGACTTGAGCACCGGATGCGATCTCCTGCATGTTGGTCGCGAAGCTGACGTACGATGCCCAATCTTTCTGGGCGTCGGTGATGTCGTTCGCGAGCCCCATCCAGAAGCCGTCGGCCTCGTCGGCCGCCGCGTCCTTCACGTCTTGGATCACGGCGCCCAGCTTCTGACCGATCATCGACCACCAGTCGGCGATCTCGACCAGCGACTGCGCCATCGCTTCGTTCTTGCCGGCGAGCCCGTCGATCGTGTTCTTCAGCAGGCCCAGCGCGGTGATCTGCTCGATCTCTTTCTGATCGCCCGCGCTTTCCTCGTTGAACTTCGCTTGCTGGTCGGCCAGGTCTTTGCCGTATACCGCCAGCACGGTCGCGGCCTCGACGAGCGAACCGACCATGATGAACGCGCCGATGGCGGCGCCGATGCCGAACGTCTCCGCGCCCGTCGTCGCCATGATCCCGACGCCGACGAAGAGTCCCACGCCGCCGGCGATGCCCGCAGCCTCCATGGCAGCTTTGTCCTTCATGATCTTCGACTGCGTATCGGCCATCTCGCCTTCGATGCGATCCTTTACGGTCGTATCGGCGGTGATCACGTCCTGGATGCTCGACGCGCCGGTCGTCAAGGTCGTGAGGTCGGCCGCGGCCGTCTTCTGAAACGTCGTGAACTGCTGCGAGAGCCCGGGCAGCGGCGAGTGCACGTCGTCGATGTGACCCGCCAGCCAGGCCAGCTCTTGTTCGATCTGCGACTTCTGCTGCTCGCTGGGGCTGTTGTTGGAAGCGTTCAGGATCGACAAGATGCCGTCGGTCGCCGTCTTGAACTTCGTGCCGAACGAGATCGCCGTCTGCGGCACTTGCGAGGTGATCGCCGGCTCGAGCGTATCGGTCCACACGCCGACGTGCGTTTTGGCCGTCCCGATGTTCTTGACGAGATCGGGGTACCACGTCGGCGGCGGGTCCGTCGGCGAGGTCAGGTTCGTTTGCTCGACGGCGACCGCATAGCCGCGAATCATCAGCACCGCGCCGAGGTGATCGGCGAGGACTTGCTGGTGGTCGCCGAGGTCGGCCGGACGAAGGGAGTTCGCCACGAGGGCCCGAGACTTTCTGCGCCGTGCGGCGCGGAAGAAGGTGAGGCTAGGCCGCTGCGGTTTGCGGCGTGATCTTGACGTTGACGACTTGCACGGTCGCGGCGGTGTTCTGAATGTTCTTCGCCTTGACGGAGAGGTCGTGCCAGGTGGCCGCGGCCTGGGGCAGGCCCACGATCGCCGGCAGCTGACGGAAGTCTTTCGCCACGGGGATGTCCCCGATCACTTCCTGCACGTCGCTGGCGATGTTCGTCCACAGCGGCTTCATCGCGAGCTGATCGTGCAGCGCCAGCAGTGAGGCGTCGACGCGCTGCAGCGCCGAGACGATCGCTTGCAGGCCGGCGATCCGCTGCGCGTCGAGCGTGAGCTCGACGTACAGATCGCGCAGCTCGGTCAGCTTCTCGGCGATCTCGGCGTTCTCGAGCGCGGTCTGAATGCCGGAGTAGATCAGCGCACCGACCGCGACGACGAGGGTGAGGCCGCTCACCAGCGAGGCCTCGGCCGCGACCGCGAGCTCGAGCACGGCGACGGTGACCTCCTTCCCTTGCATGGCGGACTCTTTGGGGTCTTCCTTGACCGTTGACGCCGCATCGGCGACTTCCGCTTCGAGCGTCGCGATCGCGGTCATCACCTTTTCCGCCGCGGCGCGTTCCGCGTCGAGCGTCGTGGTCGCGTCTTTGATCGCCGTCTCGACGGCGGCTCTCGAGGCCGCGAGCGCGTCGCTCGCTTTTCGGGCCGCGTCTTCGTGTGTCGCGACCATGTCCGCCGCGCGCTGGGCGGCCGCTTGTAGCGCCGTGAGCTGCGTCGTCGCGCCGTCCGCGTCGAGCTGATCGAACCCCGACGCGATGGCGTCGAAATGGCTCTCGTACGTGACGAACGCGCCCGGTAGGGTGGCGATGAGGTCGGGGCCGCTCTCGGCGAGCCAGTCCTCGGCGGTCGCGGTCGCGTCCTCGACGAGCTTCTGCAACGCCGGCAGCCACGTCGGCGGCGGCTCGATCGGCGTGATGTGCGTCTGTCGCAGCGCGATCGCGGCCGCGTTGACGCTATAGTATCCGTCCGTGATGGAGGCGAGAAATTCGGTGGCCAGATCGTCGTTCGGGGCGAGCATCGGCTACGCTGCCTTTCGTTGAGCGGGCATCAGGAGAACACGTGCGGGTATGCAGCCGCATAGTTGAGGAGCCGCTGAAGGGCTGCACGGTAGTCCGGGAGCGCGGGACCCGCGGCGCTCCCCGCATTCACGACGATTGCCGCGTCGTTGCGCAAGCGCGTCGCCAGCCACGAGGTGAGCGGCTGGCCGTTCGGCGCGAGCGCGGAAGACGACGAGACGTTCGAGACCAGCAATCCCGCGACGGCCTCGGTGACGATGAACATGGTGGCGAGGTTGCCGGTGCCGGGCGGCGTCGCCGGCGGCGTGCCGAGCAGATACGTGCACCCCGCGGTGAGCTGTGAGAGCGCCGATGCGTAGAGCGCGCCGAGCTCCGAGGGCACCGACACGGGCCCGCCCGTCGCCGGCCAACTGGTTGAGTCGACGAGCGGTGTGCTCCCCGTCGCGATCGAAAGGAGGTAGCGCTTCATCACGGTCCAGTCGACCGCGACGAGACGCGGCGGCGCGTTGGCATCGGATGCGTCGCGGATGAGGCCGCGGATTTTCGCGTCGAGACCGCCCAGGATGTCGGCGAGCTGCGCGAGCGCGACGTCGGCTCCGCCGCCCGCGGTGACGCACAACTGTATCCAGCGGGAAAGCTGGCGCGCGAGCGGGGCGCCCTCCTGTTGGAACTGTTCGGCCTGGGGCGCGTAGCGCCGCGGAAGCGCCGGCATCGTTCCGTCGGGCCGAACCGCGTCGTTCAGCTGCGTGACGATGCGCAGGACGTACGGGTAGTCGCCGGCGATCGGGTTCGTTCGGAATGCCCGCAGCGCCGCGGCGATCGTGGCGGCGGCCGTTTGTACGTTTTGCGCGGCGGACAGAAACCGCGCGCGTGCGGCGTCCCCGCCGGAGGCGACCTGGTCTCCGGCCGCGGCGAGCAGCGCCACGGGCCCGTCGTCCGCGAGCAAGGCGTCGATGCCGCTGAGCACGGGCTCGAATTTGAGCGCGATGGTTCGTGCCAACGAAACCTGAGCGCCGTCGAACGCGACGCCCATCGCCCAGCTGCCGCGCTGCGCATCGCGAGGGTTCGAATCATCCGGCAGCTCGATGACGGCCCGCGTGAAGAGCGCGGCGGCAAACGCATTGTGCAGCAGCGGTCCGCCGCGCGGTGAGGCCAGCGTCGGTCCCGCCGCGAGCGCCGGAACGCGCGCAACGAGGACGCTTCCGGCCAAGGCCGCGCAGCCGGCGATCGCGTCCGAACGCCTCATGCCGAGCTCGCCGAGGCGGTGCCGTCAGCCGCGACGCGAACCATCCGAACTACGGCGTTGTCGGCGATCGTTTGCATGTTGGTGGCGAACTGGACCAAGCCGTCCCAGTCCTCGCGGGCGGACGTCACGTCGTTGCCGACCCCGAGCCAAAAACCCGCCTCGGTCGAAGCGCTTGCAAGATCGGCAATCGTCGCGTTCGTTTTCGCCGCGACGGTGCCCCACCAATCCGCAATGTCGCTCAACGACTGTCCCATGCCTTTGTTGAGATCGGCCAGCTTGCCGACGGACGCGTTGAGGACCGAGAGTGCCGCGATCTGCTGCATGTCGTCGTCGAGCTCGTTGGTGTCACGCGCGATCTCCGCGTGCGCGTCTTGGATCTTGCGGGTGTAGGTGGCGTACATGGCCTCCATCTCGGCGATGGACGCCACCGTGATGAACGCACCCACGAGGAAGCCGACCGGTCCGAACGCCATCGCCGCGACGCCGACGCCGATGCCGACGCCGCCCGCGATCCCGCTCGCGGTGAGCTTGGCCTCGTCCGCGGCGATCTCCGCGTTGTCGGCGTCGATGTCGGCCTTGAGCTTGGCGGCCAGCGCCTGGTCGGCGAGCAGGGCTTGTTGGATGCCGTCTTCGCCGGTGAGCGCGCTCAGGTCGCTGATGGCGGCATCGTGAAAGGCGGTGAACTGCGAGCACAGGTCCGTGATCTGCGACTTCGTGTCCGCGAGCTGACCGCCGAGCCATGTGAGCCGGGCTTGGATCTTCTGCTGCGCGGCCGCGTCGGGGTTTCCGTTCGCGGCGCTGATCGTCTGCGTGATGTCATCGGCCGCGACGCCGAACTTCGTACCGAAATCGATGATCAGTTGCGGCACCGTCGAGGTGATCGCGGATTCCAGCGTCGTCGTCCAAACGCTGCCGTGCTGCTTCGCGTTGAAAAGGTTGAGCGAAAAGTTTTGATACCACGCCGGCTGCGGGTTCAGCGAGGGGATCGTCGTGATCGCGAGCGCCGAAACGTAGCCGCGAATATGTACGACTCCGTTCAAATGCTCAGCGAGGACGTCCTTATGAACGTCCTGCGCCGGCGGAGCGAGTCCGGCGGCCGTCCCAGTCATCGATACACCCTTCAGACGGTTTTGGAGGCAGGGGTAGTTCGCGTAGGCTCCACGCGCCCCTCTCGCAAAATCCGCGGAGAGATTTCGCGCCGGCTATCGTCCCGTCGCGTCGAATCGCGAGTAAGGAGGTATGAGCGCGATGCTCAGCTGGCACGTTGGCCGAGTGAACGTCGGCAACGACCGTCCGCGCGAGATCACGGGCGGCAAGCCGTTGGCGACGTCGTTCCTACAGCATCTCGACGAGGCGGGCTGGTCGCGCGACGGCGTCGACGCCGTTGTCTGCACGCACCTGCACGTCGACCATGTCGGCTGGAACACGATGCTCGAGAACGGCACGTGGGTGCCGACCTTTCCGAACGCGCGCTACTTCATCACTCGGCGCGAGTACGACTTCTGGAGCGCCCACGACGACGAGGAGCAGCGAACGATGCTCGGCGATAGCGTCACGCCGATCCGGCTCACGCCCTCCACCGGCCACACGCCCGGCCACGTCAGCGTGATGATCGAGTCCGCGGGCGAGCGGGCGGTGATCACCGGCGACATGGCCCACCATCCATGCCAGTTGGCGCACCCCGACTGGACGTTCGGCACCGGCGAGCCGGAGGCCGCGGTGCTCACCCGCTCGCGCCTCTTCGCCGAATGGGCCGACCAGGGGATCCTCGTGATCGGCACCCACTTCGCCGCCCCCACCGCCGGCCACGTCGTGCGCGACGGCGCGGCGTTCAGGCTTGCGGTGTAAGGGCGGCGCGGTTAGGCACGTTCACGCTCCACGCGTTCAAAGGCGGCCCGAACCGCTTCGTTGAGTTGCGCGAGGTGCACGTCGAGCGGCACCTGCGGGTCGCGCAGGGAACGTCCACGTTCCTCGACGATGGACGCTAAGTCGTCGAGGTCTCGCGGCGTGATCTCTTCCGTCATGACGAGCGGGGTCACGCTCGCGATGGCTGCACGCGCGGCGGCGCTTCCGGGCAGGCCCAGGACTGTCAGCCAACCGTCGGCCGCACGTAGAGCTTCCGTGGCGCTCATGGAATGTTTATACTCGGAACCTTCCATTCGATCGTCACCTTCGCGTCGCCGCCGGACGATTCCGGCGCTTGTTCAACGGACCGTACGAGCGAGCGCCTTCCCCTATCCCGAACGACCGGCCGGGGCCAGCGCTCGATACCATTGATCCGCGAGGCGAAGGCGGACTAGACTGCGCCATGGGGACTCTGCGTCTGGTCGCCAGATTCTTGCAAGGGGCGGCCGGAATCGCCGGCTACGCCCTCGCTGCGTGGTTCACCCTCTTCCCAGCCAACGATGCCCGAGAACGTCAGCACGACTTCCAGCTGGTGCTGGCGTTTTGCGTCGTCGCCGTTCTGTTTTTCGCCGCGTATAGTGTCTGCGAGCACCTCTACGAGCAGTACCGCGACGATGAGCTGAAGCGGTTCATGCTCGACTTGTACACTCGGCCGGCGCCCGCACCGCAAGGTGCAGCACGCGGGCCCGTCCCCGCGCCGGCCGTCGCGCGCCTCGACCTGGGAAACTACGCGGACGCGGTACGGGCTGCCGATGCGTCAGGCTCGCGAACGTACGCGGCCGAGTTCATGGACCAGGACAAAACCCCGGAGAGCCTGCGCGACGAGCTGGTTCAACTCTCCAACAACATCGATGACCTGCTTCGAACCTACCACGGGAACTTGAGCGCCGACTCGTTCGTGTCGCCGGAGATCATGCAGTCCGTCTACCCGCGCACCCGCGAAGCGCGCAAGAGCATTCAGCACTTTCTTCCCCAATTCAACTTCGCCAAGCGTTCCGATCTCCCGGTGACGGTCTCGCGTATGGCAAAACTGACCGAGGAGCTCAAGCGCGCCGCGGCCGAGCTTCCCAACGACATCCCGTTCCGGCCTGCCCCCGCCCCGAATTGAGCGATGTCCCTCATTCGGATTGGGACCGCGGGCTGGAACCTTCCGCCGGCCGTTGCAGCGTCGTTTCCAGGTGCCGGCTCACACCTCGAGCGCTACGCTCGCGTTCTTCCATGCGTCGAGATAAATTCGACGTTCTACCGCGCGCATAGACGCTCGACCTACGAGCGCTGGGCGAGAAGCGTGCCGCCGGGCTTCTTGTTCAGTGTCAAGTTGCGCAAGACGATCACCCACGAGCATCGTCTCGAAGGCGTCGATGATTGCGTGGGCGCGTTCATCGACGAAGTTGCGCCGCTGCTCAACGGCGGCGTGCTCCTCGTGCAGTTGCCGCCAAAACTGGCCTTTTCGGGCGCAATCGCCGAGCGCTTCTTCAACGCGCTCCGCTCGACGTTTGGCGGCCGGGTCGCATGCGAACCCCGCCATGCAAGCTGGTTCAGCGATCCGGCCGAAGCGCTCCTGGCGCACTTTGGCGTCGCCCGTGTCGCTGCCGACCCGGCAATCCTGCCGGCGGCGGCATCACCGGGCGGCGATCGTTCGTTCCGCTACTTTCGTTGGCACGGGACGCCGCGCGTCTATTGGTCTACCTATGATCAACAACGCCTGACGCAGTTCGAGGCCCTCGTCAGCGCATCGCCCGGACCGGCGTTTTGCATCTTCGACAATACCGCGCACGGAGGGGCGATCGAGAACGCCCTAACGTTTGACGAACTCGTACGGTGCCGGCGCCCAGACGTCCGCGGCGCTCAGTGCGGGTAGAGCGCGAGTCCGAAGTTCGCCGGGCCGTTCACGCCGCTCGAGATCGTCACGACCGGCGAACCAGTATATGGCGGCGCATACTCCGTCACCGTGTTGTTGCCGGCGTTGGCAACGAACAGGTTGCCAGCCTCGTCAATCGCGAGCGCGACCGGGTTATTGATCCCGGTCGAAGCGGTCGCGATCGGCTCGCCGGTGTACGGCTTGGCATAGACGGACACGGAGTTGTTGCCTTCGTACGCGATGAACAGATTGGCATCCGCGTCCATTGCCAGAACCGTCGGATAGTTGGCCGCTCCGATGGGCGTCGCGGCGCCGGTGTACGGCGGCGCGAGCTCCGTGACCTGAGCGTCGTCGTTCAGGACGAACAGGTTGCCCGACGGATCCACCAGCGTCTGCTGTGGGTCGACGACGCCGTTCGAGATCGTGGTGACCGGGCCGGCGTTGTACGGCGGGGCGAACTCCTGCACGGTGTTGTTGTTCTGGTTCGGAATGAAGAGGTTGCCGCTCGCGTCCAGCGACATCTGCTTCATCGCATATCCCGAATCCGTGATCGTCGTCGGCGTCTGCGTGTACGGCGGCACGACCGTGATCGCATAGATGCCGCCGTCCGCGAACAGCCTGTTGTCGGGACCGATGAGCACGCTGTTCGTCGTATAGTCCCCGTTCGGGCCGGCATGCGAGGGGCTTCCCGTGTACGGCGGCGCGTAGATCGCGACGTACGCGGTCGAGTTTTCGGCGACGAACAAGTCGCCCGAGCTGTCGGTCGCGATGCCCAGCGGTGCGTTGACGCCGTTCGTCACCGTCGCGGACGGCGTGCCATACGGCCCGGGGTAGACCGTGATCGAGTTGCCGGTGGTGTTGGAGACAAAGAGCGTCTGCACAAGACTCGTCACGGAGAACGACGTCGTGCAGACCGCGCCGCCGCCCGAGCACGTGTCGTCGGAGTACGCGGCCGTCGCGGTGAAGGACTCGGTCTGACCGGACGTTCCGGATCCGAGAAGCGAGAACGCGTTCGGCGACGCCGTCGTCGGATTCGTGATGGTGAACCCGCTGCCGGAACTCGCCGCGATCGTGAACGTCGGCGCTCCCGGGCCGATGATGATATTCTGATCGGCGTCGAGCGCGAAGACGTTGAACGTCTGAGCGAGCGTGCCGTACTGCGTGAAACCGCTGGTCTGTCCGCCGCGAACGCCCCGTGCGTTGGTCCATACGCCGATTGCAGCCGGGATCCCAGAGAGCGTCACCGAGATCGCGTTGGCCTGACCCGCGACGACCGTGAACCCGATCGTCTGTCCGCTCGAGAGCTCGGTTCCCGTCGCCGTGCCGTGCGTCGCATCGTATCCGTCGTACGTCGCCAGCGTCATGTCGTACGTGCCGGGCCCGATCGTGAACTGCAGCGTACAGTTCGTCGAGGTCAGCGTCGACGTGCAGCCGCTCGACGTCGGCGTCAACCCCACCGTCTCGTCGAGAACCGTCGCCCCACCGCTGTGCTGCGTGACGAGGACGGTCATGCTCTGCGTCGCGGGCGAAATGTAGTGCGGCGCGCGGTGTGCGGCCAACGCCGCGCTCCCTTTCGGAATCACGATTTTCAACGTCGCCGTGGTCGGGCCCGACGGCGATCGAGGCGTCGCCGGCATCTGCGACTGCTCGTGACCGCCGCAGGCGCTCAGTACCGCCGGGATCACAGCGAAAACCAGGCCCTTGCAAAGGCCGCGGGCGCGAAACGGCATGAGGAAAATTTTCAATCCGACCCGGTTGGGCCCCTACTTGGGTCAGTCGTATCGCGGCCGGCTTTTTCTTTGCACTGTACGATAACGTCTCATCACGAGGACCCCGTTCGGTTCGTATTTCGTAGGAAGCCGGTCAGCCGGTCAGTACGAGACGGCGCAGTCGTCGATGATAAAGGACGACGAGGCGAAGTCGCCTTCGATGGACGTCGGATTGGTGACTCCGGCCACGGCGGTACCGGCGGCAGTGAACTGGTACAGGTTCGCGTAGATCTGGCTGCTCTCGTTCGTTCCGCTGTCGGTGATGACCAGATTCCCCGGCGAACCCGGCAGAAAGTGGACCGACGTGAACTGCTGGAAGACGTAACCCGCCAGCGGATTGGTGCCAGAGTAGAGCACCCAGGCCGTGCCGTTGAAGTGGTAGACGGAGACGTTGGTGCCGGTGCTCCCGTTGTACCAGGCGATCGCGATGTAGGCCCCGTCGCGCGAGGGAGCGATGTACTGCGGGTAGCCGCTCAACGAGGCGACCTCGAGCTTGCCGGTCGCGGTGATCTGCGCGCCCGTCGTGCCGTTGCGCGGGTATTCCCAGACCTGATATCCCCCGCTGCTTTGCGAGTTGCCGTAGATCAGCGTCTGACGTCCTTGATCCCACGCGAGCGTTGCGAAATTGCAGCACGTCTGCGCGGAGATGCTGTAGATGCTGCTGTCGGTGAAGTCTTGCTCCGAGCCGGAGCCGGTGGTCACGAGGATCACGTCCGTGGCGCTGACGCTGGTGTCGTCCATCAGGGTGGCGTAGCCGAAGACGGTGTTGCTGCTGTTGGCCAGGACCGCGGCCGTGGTGAAGTAGTCCTGAGTCTGCGTGTACCACGTCGGGCCGAGTGAGGTGGTGTAGTTCACGCTCGAGCTCGTCGCGCCGGCGGTCCACGCCTGAATCGTCGGCGTCGTCCCGCAGCAGTTCGCGACCATGGCCGTCCCGTTCTCGGAGACGTCGAAGCCAAAGAGACCCTGTTGCTCGGGGATGGGCGTACCGGTTTGGCCGGCGACCGTGAAGCCGCTGAACCCGCTGCCTTGCGTGTACTGGGACTCGTAGATCTGTTCGTTGCCCTGGTCGGCGATGAAGAGTAGGTCGGCTGCATCGAACTTCGCGTAGTCGAAGAAACACCCGGGGATTTCGTTGCCGCCATCCGTATAGCCGGCGCACGGGCTCGCGTTGGTATCCTTGATCAGCGTGCCGGGGCTCTCCTCGGCGAAGGTGTTGCTGAATGCGATCGCTTCCGAGTTGTTGTTCGAGTCGATCCCGACCGGTGTAATGAGCGAGGCCGCAATCGAGACCGTGAACGGCGCGGTCGCGGGGCTCAGATTGTCGGCATAGTGGCGCACGTTGGCGCCGGTCGTGTGCGCGTGCACGAAGCCGGGAGAGATCGTGATCGTCGATCCGCTCACCGCGGTGACCTTGACGCTCTCCTGAAGCAACGTCGAGCCGCCGGCGAAGTTCTCGTAGTCCACCACGAGATTCTGGCCGACAAAGATGGTCCCCGACGTCACGCTGACCGTGAAGCTGGTCGCGCCGATAGCCGGCGAGGACGTCAGCGCCGCGGAGACGTCCGTCGCTGCCGCCGGATCGGCGTCGACGACAACGTTCAGCGCACTACAGCTGCCCGAAGGCGTGACATCCAGCACCCCGCCGCTGATCGCCGACGTCGATCCGGCGCAGCCGCTATTCGCCGCGTTGTTGAACGCGGGAAGCCCTTGTTGTCCGGCGACGAACGCCGTCCCGTGCTTGTCGACCACCGCGAGCGAGTACGTCTCCTCCGCGGTGCCGTTCACGCTGAAGCCGGCAGCTTGGTTCCCGCCCTCGCCGTTGGTTGCCCCGACCGTGATCGCGCCGGGATTCGCGTCGAGCGTGATCGGCGTCGCCCCCGAGCCGAACGTATTGGCATGGCCCTCCACGACGCTGGCGGAGTACAGCGTTTCCGCGAGCAGGTTGCCGCCGGCGCCATTGGCGTCGTAGATGCTGATCTGGGTTTCGTCGGTCCCGATCGGCATCTGCACGGCAATCGTGCAGGTGTAGTCACTGCTGGTCGAGGTGGCGCATGGCGCCGTTCCAGGCGCGACGTTGGTCGTTTGTGCGGTCGCGGTGACGGCGCTACCGTTCACCTCGAGAACCAGGAACGACACCGACTGGGTCGTCGACGGGATGTACAGCGGCGGCCGCTCGTAGCCGAACTGCCCTTTGCGTTCGGCAGCGGAATGGTCACGGTGAACGTCGCCGTCGACTGCGGACCGGTGAAGGGCGACGGCGTCGGTGCGCCCGGCTGCGTTTGGATCGGCGGGGTCGCGGCGTGTGAGCCGCCACCACTGCAGCCCGCGGTCGACACGACCGCAGCTCCGATGAGCGCGAGAAGCAGGGACGGACGCAGACGGACCATGGAACCTTCCCGGTGCACGCTAGCGCCGTCCACCCGTAGGCAACGCACGAAAGACGGGCGCCTCGTCTCCAAGGAGCCGCGGCGCGTCGTCGGCCGTTCCTTGCTCGAGCTGGAGCCTCCTGGGCTTCGCACGGTCTCCTCATCGGGCAGAATCACTTGGCCCAGGGGAAGCCGAGGTGCCGGCGGCGGAGTATCGCGTCATGGACGCTCCGGAGCACCCCTCACGGCGCTCGGCCTTACGTGTGATCGCCGCACTGCCGGTCCTTGCCGTCGGGATGCTGCCCGTTCTGGCGAAAGCCCAGAGCATCGCCTCGCTCAAGGCGCAGTACCACTGGCAAAAGTTTTCCCACAGCCATCAACGATGCATGGGCTGCGCGCACTACACCCGCGAGACACGCCTCGAAGGTACGTGCAGCGTGCTGCAGACCGAGGTCTACTGGGAGAACTGGTGCACCGCTTGGCGCGCGAAGCCAAGCTGAAGAACTTCTCGTTTTCAGGCCTAATGGATGAACTGGTGAATCGCCTCGTAGGCGTTATCTTGAAATGACGTGTTTTTCAAATCAGTAAAAAAGGTGCTCTGGTCCACCATCTCTCCGGATAATTTCCCCTCTTTACTGGCATAAAAGACCCCGCTTCTATACCGCTCATCCGAAATGGCATCGACGAAGCGTTTTGCGCCGACGTCTAACGAATGCACCATGCCGCCCATCATCGGAAACACAATGGGCATCATCACGTTCTTCAACATAAACCGCATGGGCGGGGGAAGACTCTCGGGCGCCTGAGTGCCGCTCGTATTTCCTGGGCTCACAACGATGAATTTGAGCTGCGGATATTTTCGCGCCATGGCTAACGCCCACATGGTTTCTGCATACTTGACGTATGCGTACGCCTGCAAAGCGTCAAACTTATTGCCGAAATATGATCCGTTGAGGACGGCAGCAAACTCACCGACTGAAGACGTCGGCATTGAAACGCGTTTTATTCCGAGCATCTTCACGCCCGGAACCGCTTCTGCACTGACGGCAAGGACGGTCTTGCGCACCTTGTCTCGTTTGATGAGTTCCTCGGCGAGAATGACATTACCCAAGATATTGGTGGCAGATAATGCATTCATGCCGGAAGGCGTCGAGTTCGCAGCGGTTTTTCCGACGACTCCGCCTGCATTGAGAACGATTGCATCAATCGGTTCGGTGATCTCGTCAACGGCCCTTCGTACGGAATTTGCATCCGTCACATCGCCGATCAGAACTTCGAAAATCTTCCGACCCGTTTGCTGCTCGAGGTCTCTTTTCGCCGCCTCTGCGCGCGCGCGATTTCTGCAAAACAGAATGACCTTTTTCGTTTCGTTTTTCAATGCGAACTGGCGGGCAGTCTCTTTCCCAAGCCCCGCATTTGCTCCGGTGATCAAGATACTTTCGATCATGTTTTGTCCTTAATTCGGTCGTTCATTGCGCGCGGAGTGGA